>JACQHO010000108.1 GCA_016198945.1 Nitrospirota bacterium
CCGGCCAACCGTTTCGATATCTCGGTCGGCTCCTTGATTTTATACATGATCATGCGGTCTGAAACCGCCTCGATCAGATCCAGGACGTCATCCAAGGAGCTGGACAGGGCGTAGATGTCCTCCCGATCGATGGGCGTGATGAAGGTCTGGTTTAATTTATGGACAATATCATGGGTGATCGTATCCCCCTGATGCTCAACCTGCAGGATGGCCTCGGCCTGTTTTTCAGGATCCCGGTATTGCTCCATCATTTCACGGAGAAGATGCGCGCCGCGATGGATGTTCTGGGCCGAGGCCTCAAACATCTCAAAAAACTTTTCTTCTCTTGGAATCAGTCTGAACATGGCATGCGCCCGTATACAGGAAACAGATTCAAACTCCGCGCCCTCCTGGTTCCGGACAAGGAATTGATCGCGACCAGAAGGGGGTCCGTGGCAATTAAGATATGGACCAACTTCTTGACAGTATTGCTCAAATTCTGTTAAGTTGATTATTCTTTGGTGTCGAAGTTATACTGGAAATCGGATCGGGGAGTCAAGGAGAATGTTTTATAAAAAATCATGCAGATAAAAATTAACGGGAAACCGGAAGAAATCCAGGCCAACACCGTCCTTGAGCTGCTCCAGTCAAAGGAGATCGAGCCCCAAATGGTCTCGGTCGAGCTGAATTCAACCATGGTGGACCGGTCAGCGTATTCGACCACCCCGCTCAAGGACGGCGATGCGATTGAGTTTCTATTTTTCATGGGCGGGGGCGAAAATTTCCCGCACGGGAAATTTTTCCCCATTTACTATTTACCATTTACGTCTTTGCGGGAAATTTTGGTAAATTAGGAAATGGTAAATCGTAAATAGGAAACCAGAACTATCGAAAGCATAAAGGGATGGGGCGATGCAAGCCCCTATAACCAATGGCGTCACAACGGTACGACGACATATCGAGGTTGATCGGCGGCACGCCGATGGTTCGGCTCAATCGCTTGAGCCCGCCGGATGGAGCGGCCCTATTCGCCAAAGTCGAATTCTTCAACCCCGGCGGGAGCGTGAAGGACCGGATCTGTCTGAACATGATCAACGAGGCCGAGCGGCTTGGCCGATTAAAGCCCGGTTCCACGATGGTCGAACCGACCAGCGGAAACACCGGAATCGGTCTGGCCATGATCGCGGCGGTGCGCGGATACAAATTGATCCTGGTCATGCCCGAGAGCATGAGCATGGAACGGGCCAGCCTTCTTTCTTCCTATGGCGCAAAGCTGGTGTTGACGCCGGCTTGGGAAGGAATGCGCGGCTCGATCCGGGAGGCCGAGAGCATTCTGGAGCAGAATCCGACGTATTTCATGCCGGACCAGTTCTCCAATCCCGCCAATCCGGAGATGCACCGGAAGACGACGGCGATCGAGATATGGGAGGCGATGGAGGGGCGGATTGACGCCTTCGTGGCCGGGGTCGGAACGGGCGGCACGATCACGGGCGTGGGCGAGGTCTTGAAGTCGCGCAACCCCCAGGTCCAGATCGTCGCGGTGGAACCCACCGCATCGGCCGTTCTGTCGGGTCAGGAACCGGGCCCGCACAAGATACAGGGAATCGGGGCCGGATTTATTCCCAAGGTGCTGAATCGCGGCATCATCGACAAGATCATCACGGTGACGGATGAAGAGGCCTATCGCACCGCGAAACGGCTGGCCCAGGAAGAAGGCCTGCTGGTGGGCATCTCGTCCGGCGCCAATGTCATCGCGGCGCAAAAAGTGGCCAAGGCCCTCGGCCCGGGCAAACAGGTCGTGACGGTTCTTCCCGATACGGGCGAGCGGTACATCAGCATCGAAAAATACTTTAACATATAAGGCCGGGGACAGATTTCAAATCTGTCCCCGTTCGTGATTATGGAATTTAGCGATCAACAGATACAACGCTACAGCCGCCATATTATTCTTCCGGAAGTCGGCGGGAAGGGGCAGAAGAAGATCTGCCAGGCGAAGGTCCTGATCGTCGGCGCCGGAGGACTGGGTTCACCGGCCGCTCTGTACCTGGCGGCCGCCGGTGTGGGAACGATCGGGATCATCGACGGCGACGCCGTGGACCTGTCCAATCTCCATCGCCAGATTCTTCACCACACGGCCGATCTATCCCAGCCGAAGGTCTTCTCGGCCCGGGACAAGATGCTCGCGATCAACCCGGATATCCGGGTGGTGACATATGAGGATCGGCTTGTGGCCCAAAACGCCGTCTCGATTCTGCACGACTATGACATCGTCCTGGACGGCACGGACAATTTCCCGGCCAAGTTTCTGATCAACGACGCCTGCTTTTTCTCGAAGAAGCCGCTGATCCACGGAGGCATCCTCCGGTTCGACGGCCAGGTCTTCACGATCCTGCCGGGCCGGAGCGCCTGTTATCGCTGCATCCATCGCAACCCGCCCCCGAACGGTCTGATCCCGACCTGCCAGGAAGCGGGCGTGCTGGGCGTGCTGGCCGGTGTGATCGGAACGATCCAGGCGACCGAGGCCTTGAAACTGATTCTGGGAATCGGCCAGCCGCTCGCCGACCGGTGGCTCATCTATAACGCATTGACCTCCCAGTTTCGAACGGCCCATGTTAAACGACAACCCAACTGTCCCCTTTGCGGAGACCGGCCGACGATCACCGAGCTGATCGACTACGACCCGGCGGTCTGCGAGATTTAAAACGAGGAGATCCGTACGGGCGACCGGCCGGTCGCCCGCACACGAACACCATGGCGAAGATCAAAGGTCTTAAATGTCGCGAATGTAAAAAGGAGTATCCCGCCGAGCCGCTCCATGTCTGCGAGTTCTGCTTCGGTCCGCTCGAAGTGAATTACAACTACGACGAGATCCGTCAGAGCCTCTCGCGGGATATCATCGCACAGGGGCCGAAGAGCCTTTGGCGGTATGCCTCGCTTCTGCCGGTCGAGGGACCGCCCACTGTCGGACTCCACGGCGGTCTGACCCCGTTGGTCCGCGCGAACAACCTGGCGCGCGCCCTGGGACTCGACGCGCTTTACCTGAAGAACGACACAGTGAATCATCCGACGCTTTCCTTTAAAGACCGCGTCGTGGCCGTCGCGCTCACGCGCGCGAAGGAGCTAGGCTTCGACACCGTCGCCTGCGCCTCGACCGGAAACCTGGCCAACTCCGTCTCGGCCCATGCCGCGCAGGCCGGGCTGAAATGCTACGTCTTCATCCCCAGCGATCTCGAGGCCGCCAAGATTCTGGGCAATCTGATTTACAAGCCGCGGGTCGTCGCTGTGGAGGGCAATTACGATGACGTGAACCGCCTCTGCTCCGAGATCGCGTCGGAATACCCTTGGGCTTTCGTGAACATCAATATCCGGCCCTACTACGCCGAAGGCTCCAAGACACTGGCGTATGAAACGGCCGAACAGCTCGGCTGGCGTAGCCCCGACCACGTGGTCGTTCCGATCGCCTCCGGATCGTTGCTGACCAAGATATGGAAAGGGTTGAAGGAATTTGAGCAGTTGGACTTGATTCCGCCCGTCAAGACGCGGGTCAGCGGGGCGCAGGCCGAGGGCTGCTCGCCCGTGGCCGAGGCCTTCAAGGCGAAACGGGACTTCATCAAGCCGGTGAAGCCCAACACGATTGCAAAATCGCTGGCGATCGGAAATCCGGCCGACGGCTATTACGCGTTAAA
>JACQHO010000110.1 GCA_016198945.1 Nitrospirota bacterium
CCTGGATTCGGTGACGGAGGATTACGAGGCGCTGATCCGGGAGAACAACGCGCTTCGGGAGAAGGCGGCCGAAACCGAGAATCAACTGGCCGAATTGCGCAAGAAAGAAGCCACGCTGAACAACACGCTGATGAAGGCCCAGGACCTGGTCGAAGAGATGAGACACAGCGCCCAGAAGGATGCGGAATTGGTCCTGAAAGAGGCCGAGCTGAAAGCGGAGGCGGTGATCCATTCGGCCCGAGACGAGATGGCCGCCATTAAACGGGAGATCCTCGATTTGCAGAAACAGAAGGTGGTTTTTCTTGAAAAAGTCCGGTCCTTGATCAAAATCTTTCAGAGGGTTGTGGATCTGGAGGATCGCGAGGATGAGAAAACGGGATCCGCCTTAGGCGGAAAAGACCGACCGGATGAAGAGCGGGACGATAATGTCCGACTGTTAAAGCCAAAGACATAAACGCCGCATCTCCTTGAATCATGGAGGTGAAGATGAATTATGACGTCTACATCACCAAAAAAGACCGGTTCTACATCGCGGCCGTTCCGGCCCTGCCCGGCTGCACGGCCCTCGGACGCTCGGAGGCCGAGGCGCTGGGCAACATCCGGGATGTGATCGAAGGCTGTTTGCGACTGCTTCAGATGCAGCGAAAACCGTTTCCCAACGTCAAGGTCGTGAAGATCCATCATGCCCGATATCCCGCCGCTCGATCTGCGTGAAGATGCCTCGGGCGTCGTTCTCAAGGTTTCGGTCCAGCCGAAGGCCTCCCGAAACAAGCTGGCCGGAATCCACGACCGCGCGCTGAGACTGCGGCTGACCGCCCCCCCGATCGAAGGGGCCGCGAACGCAGCCTGCCTCGCCTTCCTTGCTCAACTCTTTCGAATTCAAAAAAGCCGTATCCGGATCATCCGCGGCCATCGTTCCCGTCAGAAATGGGTTCGGATGGAAGGACTGACGCGCGCAGGGATTATGGAACGACTGGGAATCCCTTAAGAGCCGGATTACCGGTCGTGACAGACCAGGCAGAGCGTCTTATGGGGGACGCGGAGGAAAGGCCTCGTATCGTTGTTATGCGGGTTGTGGCAGGTGTCGCAGTGGATCACCCCCATGAAGGTTCGAACCAGCGCCGAGGCGGCCGCCGGGTCGTTGGGGTCGATGTTCTGCAGGTTGAGCGCGGCCGATTTGGGTCCGGTCGGGACGGTGACTCCGTTTTCATCACGGTCGGGAATGGACCAGTATCGCTTTAGTCTCGGGTCGGCGCGATCGCCGGACATTCGTCCGTCCGGCTGACGGGGGTACGTGATCGAATCAGGATGGTCCGGTGTTCGAAGGCCGGTTTGAAGGGCCTTGACCGCATCCGGATCAGCCGTCGGGGCTCCCCCGGAGAATCCCAACTGATGGACATTATTGCCCAAAACCCCGTCGTGGCAGGCCAGGCAGTCGAAGGAAGGGCCGAACGGTTTTGTCTCCGGGTCGCCCTTGCCCGGATCGGGCGGCGGGAGATGCTGAAGTGGAAAGACCTTGGTCGGATTTTCTTTGTCCCAGGCGGCCGAGGTTTGAGTTTGACCGCCCTCAATATGGCAGGAGCCGCAGACGCTGTCCATCGGAGAAGCCGGTCCGTCCGCCAGCAGATTATGTTTGCTGGACAGAACCTGATCGAACCCCTGAGCCCCGGCCGATCCCGTTGCAAGAGCCCAGGCCAAGGCGATACCCACCGTGATCTGTCCAACCCTCATGGTTTTCTCCCAACCGATGGCATGGAGCGGCGATTGGAAAAAGATATACCATAAACGGACCGATTTGTCCATCCCCAATCTTACTCCCGCGCACCGATCGAGTCCCGGATCGTCCGGGCCAGATCGTCGGCCCATTTCCGGATTTCCGGCTCGCGTTCCCCTTCGATCATGATCCGGACCAACGGCTCGGTTCCCGAATAACGAACCAGAAGCCGTCCGGAGCCGTCCAGCTTTTTTTCCAGCCGTTCCATATGCTGCTTGACCTTCGAAATCGTCGAGAGATCCTGCCGTTCCTTGACCCGGACATTGACCAGCACCTGCGGAAGGATCGTCATGGCCCCGGCCAGTTCGGAGAGGGGTTTGCCGGTGGTTTTCATCAGCGCGAGAACCTGAACGGCCGTGATCAGTCCATCTCCGGTGGTGTTGTAGTCCAGAAAGATGAGATGACCGGACTGTTCCCCTCCGAAGTTGTAGCCGTCCTTGATCATCCGCTCCAGCACGTACCGGTCGCCCACCGCCGTTTTAACGACCCGGACCCCGGCCGCCTTCATGGCCCGATCGAGACCCATATTGCTCATCACAGTTGTGACCAGCGTGTTCTTATGAAGCCGCCGCGACCGCTTCATCGAGACGGCCAGCGCCGCCATCACTTGATCCCCATTGACCGGATCGCCCTTTTCATCGGCGAAGATCGCCCGGTCGGCATCTCCGTCATGGGCGATTCCGATATTGGCGCGATGCTCCCTGACCGCTTTTTGGATTACTTCCGGATGCGTGGAACCGCAGTTCAGGTTGATATTCATTCCATCGGGTTTATCGCCCAGGACGATCACCTTGGCGTCCAGCTCGCGCAGGATCGTGGGCGCGACTTTATAGACGGCGCCGTGGGCGCAGTCGACCACCACCGTCAACCCTTCCAACTTTAATCCCTTCGGAAGGGAATTCTTGACGAACTCGATGTACCGCCCTTCCGCGTCGTCCACGCGAAAGGCCTTTCCAATCTCGCCGGCGGTCGGACGGATGGCGTCGATCTTACCGGTGAAGATGAGATCCTCCATCTCATGCTCCATCTCGTCCGGGAGTTTCAATCCTTCCCGCGAAAAAAACTTGATTCCATTGTCCTGAAACGGGTTGTGCGAGGCCGAGATCACGACGCCGGCATCCGCACGAAGGCTTCGCGTGAGAAAGGCGATCCCGGGCGTCGGAAACGGTCCGACGAGCAGGACGTCCACGCCCATCGAGCAGATCCCCGCGGTCAGGGCGCTTTCGATCATGTAGCCGGACAGTCGGGTGTCTTTTCCGATCACGATCCGGTGGCGGCCGGCTTTGTTCTTAAACAGGTAGGCCGCGGCCCGGCCGAGTTTCATCGCCATCTCGGAGGTCATCGGCTCCTGATTGGCGATTCCCCGGACGCCGTCCGTTCCGAATAGTTTCTTGGTCCGGCTCGGTTTCACAGGGATCCGTTTCGGGGGTTATCGGGATTCATGCGCCGCATTTCCTTTCCCATCGCGCGGTTCCAAACGAACCACGATCCGTCTGGGATTGATCTGTGTGATTTTGACATCCCCCTGTATCGTGATGGCGGACGGGTCGAGGAAAAGGACATTGTCGCCTTCCCGCGCGTCCGAAAGATCCAGCACCGCCCGGATCGGGCGTGAGGCGACGCCCTGAAGAATTCGTTCACGGCCGATCATATGGACATTCACGTCGCCCATCATGTCCCCGGCCACGGCCAGGTCTGCCGGCACGTTTTTCAAGTCCAGCGGGACCGTGATGTCCATCTCGGCCCCCCCCGTGGCGTTGACATAAAACCAGAGGATCACCGCAAAGACCAGGGAGACGATCTTGATCAGGATGTTGTCCAGCCACAGGGACTTCAATCGTTTCGAGGTCATTTGGAACGGACCGGGAAAAATTCCTTCAGCCGCTCGACGATCGCCCGTCCTTCCCGCTTGTCCCGGATGAAGATCCGGGTCAGGACCCGCCGGAGCCCGGCCGCGTCCAGCTCCCGCGTCAGGGTTCCGCCGATGATCACCGAAATCGCCCCGGTCTCCTCCGAGACCACGATCACGACCGCATCGGTCTCCTCGGTGACGCCGAGGGCGGCCCGGTGGCGGGTGCCGAGCATCTTACTCACTTCCGGGTTCAGCGTCAAGGGGA
>JACQHO010000118.1 GCA_016198945.1 Nitrospirota bacterium
CCTATGAAGAACTCGAAGTCGGCGGCTTGATGGTGAACGAGGTCCCGACCTACCGGATCGATCCCATGCCCTACGGCGGCATCAAAGACTCCGGCCTCGGCCGTGAAGGCGTGCGGTATGCGATCGAAGAAATGACCGAGCTGAAGCTGATGGGGTTGAATCTGACGTGACCGCGAACCATGTAGGCGTGGTCTCTTGACTTGATCGGTTTTTTCACATAATCTTGGTTCAAAGAAGGGAGTTAATGGATGAAAACCAAAAAGAAATCTCCGGAAATCATCGTGAGAAACGGCAAGCCGGCTGCGGTTATTCTGGAAATCGACGAGTATCAAGAAATGCTTGAGCGCCTGGAAGATGCGGATGATCTTCGCGACCTGACCGAGATGAGGAAAAGGCCGCTCAAGTTTAAGAAGCTTGAAGACTTCCTGAAGGAGTATAAGCCGGGTGTATGAGGTTCTTCTGGAGCATGCTGCGGAACGCGACCTCAAGCGCCTTTCTGCCGATGATTATCACCGGATTATTCCGCATTTAAAAGCCCTGGCCCATGATCCGCGTCCTCCGGATTGTCGCAAGCTCTCGGGTTCAAAGAACGACTGGCGTATCCGTGTGGGCGACTACCGGGCGGTCTATGAAATAGATGATAAGACCAGGATTGTTCGAATCATGCGCGTCCGCCACCGCAGGGAAGTTTACCGCTCGTAATAAGTTCCGTGCCGCTGCTTATGCCGTGCGACGGGATAAAAGACTCCAGCCTCGGCCGCGAAGACGTGCGGTATGCGATTGAGGAAATGACCGAACTGAAACTGCTGGGATTAAACTTGAAGTAGACTAAACTTCCGGTCAGTGATGCCCGGTTCGTCTCTGGCGGTTCGGGGGGCGCGAGCCGCTTCGACCTCCCGACGGGCCGCCTCTCGAAGGTTGACCGGATCTCCCGTGCTGGGGCGGGCCGTGACGGCGGTATTCGTGGCGCGGCGGTTCCGGAAGCGGCGTGATAAAGTCTTTGTCCTCGGCCCAGATCACGGGGATCTTATTTCCGATCAGCTCCTCGATCTCTTCCAGTGAAAACGCAAACTCCTCGCAGACGAGACTGATCGCATGGCCGGTCGCGCCGGCGCGCGCCGTCCGGCCGATCCGGTGGACATAGTCCTTCGGATCCTGCGGAAGATCGTAATTGATCACATGGCTCACGGCCTCGATATGAAGGCCGCGCGAGGCCACGTCCGTCGCGATCAGGATCGGCAGCGTTTTATCGCGGAACTGTTCGATCACCTTGAGACGGGTTTTCTGGGGCAGATCGCCCGTGATCGCGCGTGCATGAAAGTCGTGCTGCTTCATCCGCGCCTCGAGCCGTTCCCCTTCCCGTTTGGTATTGACGAAGATCAGCAGCCGTTCCCACGGTTCGGATTTCAGAATTCCCAACAGCAATGAAAATTTCTGGTCCTGCCCGACATGGTACAGCCGTTGCTCGACCAGCTCGGCTGTGACCTGTTCGGGAGAGATCTCGACCTTGACCGGAAGGTTCATATGCTCGTAGGCCAGCTCCATCACGCGAAAGGACAGCGTGGCCGAGAAGAGCATCGACTGGCGGGCGTTGTACGGCGGCATCTTCCGGAGCATATAACGCAGATCCCGGATGAAGCCCATGTCGAACATGCGGTCGGCCTCGTCGATCACCAGGATCTGGAGTTTCCTGAAATCGTAGACTTTTTGTTTTAAGTAGTCGATCAACCGTCCCGGCGTGCCGATCAGAATATCCGGTTCCCGGCCGAGAGCCGTGCGTTGCTCTTCGTAATCAATGCCTCCATAGACCGCCAACATCCGAAACGGAAGTTCGGAGCCGATGGACTGCGCGTCTTTTAAAATCTGGACGACGAGTTCGCGCGTGGGCGCGATGACGAGCGCGCGCGGCGACGGGATATGGCTTTTCGGCGGAGGAGGCAGAGAGAGCAGACGCGAGAAGATGGCGATCAAAAAGGCGGCCGTTTTGCCCGTTCCGGTCTGGGCCTGTCCGGCGACGTCTTTTCCGGCGAGCGTGATCGGAAGCGTGCGCTCCTGGATCTCGGTGCATTGGGTGAAGCCGACACGCCGGATGCCGTCCAGTACAGGGGCTGGAATGGGAAAGTTTTCAAAATTCATCGTCAGGTTTGTTATCTTATCGTATTCAGGTTCGGAATGCAAATGTTATGGATGGGTCAGGGCCCAGCGCACCTGCCGGACGATTCCGCGCAGGATTCGCAGTTCCCGGCCGTCCAGATCGGCCCGGCCGAAGATCCGACGGAGATCAGCCAGGATATGCTTTCCCTGCGTTCCCTTCATAAACTCAATCAATGTCAGCAGATCCTTCAATTCATCATAGAACCGTTCACGCTGGTTCGTGTCGGCGATTTCCCGGTGCGGGCGGGACGGCGTTTCAATTCTCGAGACGGCCGCTCTCATCAATTCGTATGCGACGACCACCACGGCCTGGGCCAGGTTGAGGGATGTGTGCGCCCCGCCGGTCGGGATCGTTGCGAGCGACTGGCACAGGGCGATTTCATCATTCGCCAGTCCGGAGGATTCCGGGCCGAAAAGGATCGCGACCCGCTGTTTTCGGGCCTTCTCAAGAATTTTAGGAACGACCTGCATGATCGGAGCCGGCTTTCCATAGCCTTTGTGCGTTCGTGCGGTCGTGCCGACCACATACTGGCAGCGGGTCAGGGCCCGGCGAAGCGTTTTGAATGTCTTTGCGTCTTCAAGGACATCATGCGCGCCGTAGGCCATGGTGTAGGAGTCGTGAGCGAGGGGGTCGACCGGCCGGACCAGAACCAGCTTGGACAGTCCCATGTTCTTGATGGCGCGCGCGGCCGCGCCGATATTGCCGGGCCGGGTCGGCCGGACCAGGACGAACTGAATATTTTTAAACGGGTCGGGCATGCGGGGCATACTATCAAAGTTGTCACCAAATTCCAAATGATGATAGAATGGCCTCCGTTGTTATGAAGAAGGCCGTAAAAAAACTATTAAAACTTGCTGCGCTCGGCTTCATCCTGGTCCTCGTCGGCATCGGCGGCTGGGCCGGATGGATGCTCTATACGCTTCCCGACGCCGAACTGATCGCGACCTACCGGCCGGAGGAGGCGACCGAGGTTCTGGATCGCAACGGGATCGTGCTGACCCACCTGGCCGAAAATGAATTCCGGATCTGGGCGCCGCTGTCCGGGATCTCGGACAATCTGCAGATGGCCGTGATCGCGGCCGAGGACGATACCTTTTTCCGGCATGAAGGGATCAATTACAAGGCGGCCTGGGAGGCGCTCAAGGAAGATCTCAAGAAAAAACGCTTTGCGCGGGGCGGCAGCACGATCACGCAGCAACTGGTGAAAAACGTCTTCCTGACGAAGGAAAAAACGGTCACCCGGAAGCTGAAGGAATATCTTCTCGCGCGTCGCGTCGAGGAAATCCTGCCCAAACACAGAATCCTGGAGCTGTATTTAAACGAAGTGGAATGGGGCCCGGGGATATTCGGCGCGGAGGCGGCCTCGCGGTACTATTTCGACAAGCACGCGGCGGATCTGACGGTTGCGGAAGGCGCGATGTTGGCCTCGATGCTGGTCAATCCGCAACGGTTCGATCCGGAGACCCGGTTGACCCGGTTGAAACACCGTCAACGGCTCATTCTCAACTTGATGCGCACGGATCGGCTTCTTACCCGGGAGGAGCACGAGCAGTCGCTCGCGACGCCGGTGGTCTTCCGGCATGAGAAGATCGCGCAGCAGTTCCCGATTGCGGCCGAATCCTGCCATCTCCGGTTCCTCCGATCCGCCTTGATCGAGATCAGCGGCGGGGCGCGGCTGTATCAGGCCGGGCACAAAATGCGGACGACGCTCGACGCCGGTCTTCAAGAGTATCTTCAGGCGCAACTGTCGCAGTTGTCGGATCGTGCCCCGCATTCCGCTGCCCCTCCCGGGCTGCTGCTCGTGGAAGAAGGCGGAAAGATTCTGGCGATGGCCTGTGTCTGGGGGCTGGAGGAAGGTGTTCAGGCGGTTGAAATTCTCAAGGGCCAGGAGCCGGATTCCCCGCGCCAATATCGCGTCGTGGAGCCCCGCCGGGTCGCCTGGCGCAGCCTGGTCCGATAATAAAAGGTGCCTGTCACCTTTTGGAAGGTAATCCCTTGATTCTATTGGAAGCCGATTTCATTTTAATAACTCCACGACTGCCTCAAGGTGAAACGTCTGAGGGAAAAGATCTATGGGCTGGATGCGGCCGGTCCGGTAGCCGCCGTCGGTCAGGATTTTCAGGTCGCGCGCGAGCGTGGCCGGGTTGCACGAGACATAGACGATCCGGGACGGATTGAGCCTGGCAATCGATTCCAGCGAAATTCGGTCCAATCCTACGCGCGGCGGGACCAGCACGATGCAGTCAAACGATTTCTCCGTGCTCA
>JACQHO010000119.1 GCA_016198945.1 Nitrospirota bacterium
GGCTCGAACGATCTATCTTAGGTTGGTTAAGAGCGTGCAACAGCTGCTAAGTCTCGGCTAACGTAGTCTTTTCTTCCTGTCCTGTCAAGAAGAAATGGCTCACTCAAAACCCCTTGACAGGCCATGCGAACTGACGTATGATATGCGCTTCCGATTATCGGAAATGCAGAGAACGATTGATTGGATGGCCCCAAATGACTTCGGTTTCTTTGAGGGCTTTTTAGTTTTATCTTGATTGATCGGTCGGTTTCAACTCAATGGACAGCGGTCTAGTATCATTTGAAAATGAATCCAGTTAAAACTATTTCTTATTGAAAGGTCGGTTCATGGAAGTCAAAGTTTATCAGGAAGGCCTTGAAAAGGCGATCAAGATTCTGAAGCGGAAAATGGCCAAGGAAGGGGTGTTCCGGGAGCTTCGCCGCCAGCAGGCCTATGAGAAGCCCAGTGTCAAGAAACGCCGTAAACGGCAGGATGCACGCAAGCGACGGCTCAAGGCGGAACGCCGGGGTCGGTAATTTGAAGGGCTGCTGAAATAGCTCGTCTTCACACCATCCTTTTCGAATCGTACGTTCGAATCATGATCCTTACGATTCCGGGCCTCAGGCATCCTTCCCAAAACGGGTATACGGACAGATCTCCTGGTAGGCGCAGTACCGGCAGGCCATGTAGGAAGGCCGCGGGCCGAAATCCCCGGCCTTGATTCCGGAGGCGACTTTCTGAATCAGTGCAATCGTTTTTTCCAGATCCCGGTCGGTTTTCCGGGTCCGCCCGATCCGTCCCGATTCCAGAAAATGAAGCTCCAGCCGGTCCGGTATTTTCCCGTGTTGTTCCCGATAGGCCAGCGCATAGATCGAAAGCTGCAGGCTCTTTTTGGTTTCCTCATCCGCCTTTTTCTGTGTCCGGACATTGGATGATTTGTAATCAATGACGCAGACTTCCCCGCCGGTTTCATCAATCCGGTCCCATCGGCCCGTGACTTTCACGGCCTCCCGGCCTGGGCCGATGAAGAACTTGAAGCTTTTTTCGATCGCGGCCGGAACAACACCGGAGGCCTCTTCTCTTTCCAAAAACCGCCGGAGGGTTTCCTCCCCGGCCGCCAGCCGCTGCTCCTCGTGTTCACGGCTCAAAAAGCCGTCGTTCACCCAGGCGTTTCGAAAAACCTGAAGGACGTGATCGAGCGGCATCCGGCCCGCCGCCATTTTCTGCCGCAGATAGGCCTGTGCCGCCGCGTGCAACGCGCTTCCGTACATCACCGTCGGAGGACGGGGAACGGGCGGCCGGATCAGATGGGCGAATTTGTATTTCAGCGGGCAGGTGAGATAGTCGTCGATCTTGTAATAGCTCAGGACGGGCGATTCGGCCGGGTGGTACGGCGCGACATTGGGATCGGCTCCGCCCAAGGCAGACGGGCCGGCCGATCGGCGGATCACTTCCATCGCGGCCGATCGGCGGATCGGAATCGCCTCTTCCGTCAACGCCAGCGCTTCCAGAACGAACCGGCTGACCCGGCGGGGCTTCCCGCCGCCGTAATCCCGCGCCGAGGTGAGGTACAGCTCCTCTTTCGCCCGCGTCATGCCGACATAAAAAAGGCGGCGCTCCTCCTGCAGATGAAAATCACCGGCCGGCAGCTTGTCCTTGATCAGTGTTTCGGGAAAATCGATCGGGTCGCCGCGTTCCCGGGAGGGAAATTTCTGTTCGACCAGACTCACCATGAACACCCCGCGAAATTCAAGGCCCTTGGCCTTGTGAACCGTCAGAATATGGACCACGTCCTGATCCGTCTCGATCTCGGCCACGGCCGGGTCGTCGCCGGCCTCGATCAGTGCGTTGAGATAGCCGATGACGTGCGGGAGCTGTTCATGCTGCAATACGGCCTCGATCCGTCGGATCTTCTCAAAAAACTCCCCGATGTTTTTGATCTTGAGTTCGGCCTCCAGTGTTTCGGTTTTGGTCAGTTCTGCAAGGGCGCCGGTCTGCTGTAGAAGCCGGTAGAGCAGCACGGAGGCGGCGTGCCGTCTCGATTCCTCGCGGAACCGGCCGATGTCATAAAGCAGTCGCGTGATGATCGGAAGGGCCGGCCCCGTGGCCGTGAAAAGATCCGGGTCGTTCAGAAACTGGGCAAAGACATCGGCCAGCTTCATGTTTTTCCGGTCGGCGAGTCCGGCGCACCGGATCAGTGTCTCCATATCCAGCCGATAAATTTCAGAACTCGCCAGCTGGTAGAGGCTCAGGCTGTCGGAGGGGTCGGACAGCACACGCATGAAGGCCGTGAGCGTACGGATTTCTTCACGACGATACAGGCCCCGGTTGCCGGTGAAATAATACGGGATGCGCCGCATGTTGAGCGCCCGCATGAACGGCTCGGCATCCTGATTCGCCCGAACGAGAATCGCGAAGTCTTTATAGAGATATCGGCCCGTGTCCGTTTTTTCCTCGATCGTCCGGGCCACGGCATCCGCCTCGGCCGAGACGGTGTCGAAGGCGAGATGGAGCACCGGCACGTCGCCGGGCCGTCCGGCCTTCAGGCGTTTGTTGATTTTATTCCGGACCTCCAGCCGGTCCGGATCGTTGTGTCGGATCAGGCGGTAGGCGGCATCCAGAAGGATCTGGGTCGAACGGTGGTTTTCGGTCAGGACCACCTGCCGGGCCTTGGGATAGTACTCCATGAAGTTGAGAATATTGCTGATCGCGGCCCCCCGGAATTTGTAGATGCTTTGATCGTCGTCCCCGACCACGACGATATTTTTCCGGCGCCGGGCCAGCAGGCGAACCAGTTGGAACTGGGTGTAGTTGGTGTCCTGGAATTCGTCCACCAGGATGAAACGGAACCGTTCCTGATATCGTTTCAGGATCATGGGATGGGTCCGAAAGAGATTCAGCGGCCGCAGCACGAGATCCCCGAAATCCACGCGGCCCTCTTTCATCAGCAGTTTCTGGTAGGTTTCATACGTCCGGGCCAGTTCCATCTGCTGTTGAGCGAGCTCTGCAAGGTTCGTGTCTTTCGGTTTCCGCCGGGACTGACGAACCAGCTTTTGGGCGTGGGCAAGGTACTCCTCCGGTCCGACGTCTTCATCTTTTGCACGGGAGATCAGCGTCAGGATGGCCTCGATATGTTTGGTCGGATTGCTCAACGGCCGGTAATAATCCAGGTCGAACTCGAACAGGTGATCGAGGAAAAAGATCACCTGTTCCGGTCGGGAGAGAACCCGGAAATCGGTCGTCAAGCCCAGCGCCAGACCGTGCTCCCGCAACACCCGCTCGCCAAAGGAATGAAAGGTGCTGATGTGGTACCCGAAGGCTCCCATCGGCACAAGCATGTCCACGCGCTCTTCCATTTCATGGGCGGCCTTTTCCGTAAAGGTCAACGCCAGTATTTCTTCCGGACGGCTTTTTTGGGTCAGAATAAGATGCGCAATCTGGTGGGAAATGACGAGGGTCTTTCCGGTACCCGCGCCGGCGATGATCAGGAGCGGGCCTCCCTCATGCTCAATCGCCATTCGCTGTTGCGGGGTCAGGTCCATGGCCAATTCTACTGGGGCAGGAGTGGCAAGTCAAACCTTTAGGGACGTCATGGCGTGCCGGTGTTCAATCCAGGGATTCCCGGACGGTCCGGCCTTTCATGAGGATGGATCGCTGCCAGCGGTTGGAGCGGTACCGGATCAGGAGCAGGATCATCCGGACGACCCAGTCCACCACCATGACGGCCCAGACAAACGGCAGGGCAAGATGCAGCACGACCGAGAAAAGATAGGCCAGCGGGACCCGGACCAGCCAGCTCCCGACGATCGTGGTGAATAAAAGGTAGCGCGTGTCGCCGGCTCCTTTTAATGATCCCGAAAGCACCATCGTGATCGCCAGCGGGACCTGCAAAAGCGCGACGGTTTTTAGAAACTGCGTGCCCAATCGGATCACCTCGAGGTCGTCCGTAAAGAGTCGGAGCAGGAGATACGGGAAAAAGAAAAACACGAAGCCCATTCCGGCCATCAGCATCACGGCAAAGCGATTGGCCTCCGAATTGACGAGATGGGCCCGGTCGCGTTGATTGGCGCCCAGACTCTGTCCGACCGCGGTCGTCACCGCGATCGAGAGGCCGTAACCGGGCATGAAAGACAGCGCCTCGATCGAAAGCCCGACCTGATGGGCGGCATAGGCCGTTGTCCCGTAGAGCATGATCATCTTGAGATAGAGGGTCTGGCCGGCCTGCTGCAGCGCGCGGTCCCCGAAAACCGGCAGGCCGATCCGGATCACTTCTTTTAGAACGGTCAGGTTGAACCGTCCTGCGTGGATCGTTCCCCGACGATAGAGCACCCCCAGGAGGATCAGCGTTCCGATGCCTTCCGAAACCCCGATGGCGATGGCCGCGCCGACCAGCCCGAGCCGGGGCGCGCCCCAATGGCCGTAGATCAGGGGATACGCAATCAAAATATGCAGCAGATTGATCAGAACAACCGAGAGCAGGGGAGTCCGCGTGTCTCCCGTTCCGTAGAGAATATTGCAGAGAATGTTCACGAGCGCCGTGAACCCGAACACCGTGAAGATGATCTTGATGTAGTCGTCCGCCAGTCCGAGCACGACCGGTTCCGCTCCCAGAAACACGGCGCCCTGCCGTCCGAATTGCCAGCCGGCCAGGCTGATCAAAAGCGAGAGACCGACACCCAGCAGAATGGATTGAAACGCGATCCGCGCCGCTTCGGGCTGCCGCCGGCCGCCGTAGAGCTGCGCAACGACGACCGTCGTGCCGGACGACAGTCCCCATATAACCGTCATCGAGATGAAGACCAGGAGCTGACCGATGCCCACGGCCGCGATCGCAGTCGCGCCGAGACCGCCCACCAGGAAAATATCGATAATGCCGATGGACCGCTGCAGCAGGCTGCTCAAGACGACCGGCAGGGCCAGGATGATAATCTCACGCCGGATCTGTTTGCGGAGTGGTGCCATTATTTTCATTATAGTGTATTTCAGTTTGAAATCAAGATAAGGGTCCTGCGTCCATTCCCAAAGAACGCGGGATATGATATAGTCCTTTTCATGCGAATAAAAACGACTCAGAAAATCTTTCGCGATGCCGCGGTCAAGGCCGCGAAGGCGGGTGGAAAGGTTCTTCGGAATTTTTTTGCCAAGGAGATCCGGATTGACTTCAAGGGCGAGGTGAACCTTGTGACCGAGGCGGATCGCGCGGCCGAGGCGGTTGTGATTCGAACCCTTCGAAAACAGTTCCCGAAACATCGGTTCCTGGCCGAGGAAGGCGGCGCGCAGGACACGGCCGATTCGATCGGATCGATCCACAAATGGATCATTGATCCGCTGGA
>JACQHO010000122.1 GCA_016198945.1 Nitrospirota bacterium
CTTCCAGCACGACCTGCTGGGTCTCGGGGTCTATCTGGAGGACGGGCGGTATCTCGGCGAGATTCGAGAGATCATGCCGACCGGAAGCAACGATGTGCTGGTCGTCCGGGACGGGCCGCGGGAGCGGTTGATTCCGGCGATCAAGGCGATCGTGGCCGAGGTGGATCTTCCGGGGAAGCGGATGGTGCTTCGTTATATGGACGGGTTGCTTGAATTATGATGAAATGCGATGTCATCACTCTCTTCCCCGAAATCATTCGGCCGGTCCTTGCCCAAAGCATGCTCAAACGGGCCGGAGAAAAAGGGCTGCTCGATGTCCGGGTCCACAACCTTCGCGATTTCACGGAGGACAAGCACCGCACGGCGGATGATCACCCGTACGGCGGGGGCGCCGGAATGGTTTTAAAACCGGAGCCGATCTTCCGGGCGGTGGATGCCGTCCGGTCCCAGGGGGAGCCGGTGCGCTTGATTCTGACCTCGCCGCAGGGGCGGTTGTTCACGCAGCCGCTCGCATTTGAATTCAGTCGGGAGACGCGGCGGATCGTGTTCATCTGCGGCCGCTATGAGGGCGTGGATGAGCGCGTGCGGGAGGGGCTGGATCTGGAGGAGGTTTCGATCGGGGATTACGTTTTGACCGGCGGAGAATTGCCGGCCCTCGTCATGATGGACGCGGCGGTGCGATGGGTGCCGGGTGTATTGGGCGATCCGGAATCGGCGAATGAAGATTCCTTTTCCGGCGCGCTGTTGGATTATCCGCATTATACCCGGCCGGCCACGTTCCGAGGCCTGAATATCCCGGATGTTTTGACGTCCGGGAACCACGAAGCGATCCGGGACTGGCGTCGGAAGCAGGCCCTGCTCAATACGTTGAAAAAGCGGCCGGATCTGTTGAATCACCCGGGCCGGGCCGAAGAAAACAGGAAACCGTTGAAGGATCTCGGGAAAGAAAGAGGAGGGAAGTTGTCATGAATCGGTTGGATCAAATCGAGCAGGGATTGAAGAAGAACCGGATTCCGGCATTCAAAGTGGGAGATACCGTTCGGGTTTCCGTGAAGGTGATGGAGGGCGAGAAAGAGCGGATTCAGGTGTTTGAAGGGACCGTCATCGCCCGAAAGGGCGGCAGTCATCGCGAGACGGCCACGGTGCGGAAGCTGTCGTTCGGCGTCGGGGTGGAAAAGGTGTTTCCGCTTCATTCCCCAGCCCTTGAAAAGATCGAAGTGGTGCGGGAGGGGCGAGTGCGAAGGGCCAAACTCTACTATCTCCGGACCAAACAGGGAAAAGACGCCCGGATTGCGGAGCGGGAATATTCCGCGGATCTCCCCGAGAAGAGCCCCGCCCCGGAGCCGGAGATGGAGCCCGAAGCGGTCAAGGCCGATCAAAGCTGACCATCGTTAGAAACCGGTCGGGGACGGATATGAAATCTGTTCTCGGGCCGCAGACGAGGTTTTCCCCGTTGAATCCTCCGGACCGCACCCATTTTGAGCGCATGGGGTTCGCGCAAGGGTTTCAGCAGATCGCCGGGCTGGATGAAGCCGGGCGGGGTCCGCTCGCCGGGCCGGTGGTGGCGGCGGCGGTCATCCTTCCACGGGATTCTTTTTTCCCCGGCCTCCGCGATTCCAAAAAATTGACCGCCCTCCAGCGGGAGCGTTACTTCAAGGAGATCGGCCGTCGGGCCGTGGCGATCGGCATCGGAATGGTCGAGCCGGAGGTCATTGATCGGATCAACATCCTTCAGGCCACGATCCTGGCCATGCGTCGGGCCCTGGAGGGTCTGGCGGTGACCCCGGATTATCTGTTGATCGACGCATTGACCCTGCCGGGTTTTCAAATTCCGCAGAAAGCGCTGATCCGGGGAGACGATCTCAGCCAGACGATCGCGGCGGCCTCCGTCGTGGCGAAGGTGACCCGGGATCGCCGGATGCTCGAATATGACCGTCTCTATCCGGAGTACCATTTTGGCGCCCACAAGGGATACGGCACGGCGGAGCATCTGCAGGCATTGGAGCGCTTCGGTCCCAGTCCGATTCACCGGAGGACGTTCCGCCGCGTTCCCCCCTCTCGGCGCTCGGATGACGCTTGAGACCCGGACATTCGGAAGACAGGGAGAGTCGGAGGCCGTCCGCTTTCTTCAGGGGCGCGGCTACCGCATTGTGGACCGAAACGTCCGACTGCGGCGCGGGGAAATCGATCTGGTGGCCTATGATGGGGATGTTCTCGTTTTCATCGAGGTGAAGGCCCGGCGGAACACCCGATTCGGCGGTGCGCCGTGGTCGGTGGATGCGCGGAAACAGGCCCGACTGAGCCGCTTGGCCGCGCAATATTTGACGCGGCGACGGTTGCCGGACTGCCTTTGTCGGTTTGACTTGGTGTTGCTTCAGGGGGCGCCGGACCGAGGCATGGAAATCCAACTGATACAGAATGCGTTTGAATCCAGGGGGGAATGGCTCTCAAGATGATCACGGGACTCAATACGGACATTGAATACCATGGAAAGACCTATCACGTTCAGACTGAAGATACCGGCCGACAACATCCGACGATCGTGACGATCCTGTTTTGCAGCGGCGCGATTCTATCGACGCGCAAGACGAGTTACGCCGATATCGTCAAGGCCGAAAACCTCCCCGCCATCTTAAAGGATCTGATGAGCGAGCAGCACAAGAAGATGATCGAAGATCTTCAGGCCGGCCGGTTTTCACGGGAGACGAGTCCGCCCGAACCCGTCCCGAGCCGTCCGTCCATCGTCGAACGATTGCCCGAGGATCGCTCCGCGCCCGCATCGGGCGGGAAGAAGAGCCTGGACGACATGATTCTGGATTACTTGGCCGCGCGGGAGGAGCGTAAAAAACCGTAGCGAATGATCCAACTGTTTCACGTGTACAAAACATACGGCCGTCACCGTGTGGCGTTGGAAGACATCACGCTTCGGATCGAGAAGGGTGAGTTCGTGTTGTTTACCGGTCCCAGCGGAGCCGGCAAAACGACATTGCTGAAACTTCTCTTCGCTCTGGAGCGTCCGGACTCGGGCCAGATTTTGATTCAGAACAGAAACGTCGGGCGGTTGAAAGAATCCGAATTGCCGTACCTGCGAAGGACGATCGGATTTATCTTCCAGGATTTCAAGTTGCTGCAGAAAAAGACGGTCTTTGACAATGTGGCGGCGGCGATGCAGATTGCCGGGGCCTCTCCCGCGGAAATTCGGAGGCGCGTCTCCGAGGTTCTCGGTTCGGTGGGTCTCGAACATAAAAAGGAAACGCTGCCGTCGATGCTTTCCGCCGGGGAACAGCAGCGGGTCTGCGTGGCTCGTTCGATCGTCAACCATCCGACGATCCTGCTGGCCGATGAACCGACCGGAAACCTGGATGCCGATCTGACGGCCGATATCTTCGATCTGCTCAAAAATATTAACGCAAAGGGAACCACCGTGGTTGTGGCGACGCACGATCGGGAGGTGGTATCCCGCGTTCAACGGCGCGTTGTCGCCCTCAAACATGGGAAAGTCATGGACGGTGGCGCGTGATGCGTCAGTTCCGGTATTTTTTCAAAGAGGCGTTTCTCAACCTTCGAACCAATCAATCCATCGCGGTCGTCTCGACGGTGACCATCGCCTTCACCATGATGCTCTTCGGCCTGTTTCTCGTGATGTACCTGAATCTCAACACCCTGGTGGGTTCGCTTCGGCAGGAAATCAAGGTGATTCTCTATCTTCGGGACGGGATTTCCGAGAAGGACGTTGCGGCGCTTGATGAAAAACTCCGGAGCCAGTCCGGTATTTCGGATGCGACCTACATTTCGAAGGAGCAGGCCCTGGAGGATTTCCAGCGGGCGGTCGAGGGTCGGGACATCCTTTTGCGGGGATTGGGGGACAATCCGCTGCCCGCCTCGTTTGAACTCACGCTGGAAAAGACGTTTCAGACCTCCGAAGCCATCCGCCGGATGGCCGAACAGTTGAAAGGCCTCAAGGGGGTGGAGGACATCCAGTACGGTCGTGAATGGGTCGACAATGTCAATACCGTCCTGGAAACGATGAAGGTGGGAAGCACGCTGATCGGTTTGATCCTGGGACTGGCGGCGGCGGTGATCATCTCCGGCACGATCCGATTGACGGTCTGGTCGCGCCTTGAAGACATCGAAGTCCTTCGCCTGATCGGCGCCACCCGGGCCTATATTCAAATGCCGTTTCTGCTGGAAGGCTCGCTTTTGGGCTTGTTCGGCGGCGCGATTTCGGTTCTTTTGCTGCGGGGGATTTACGAATTGGCCAGAATCCGGCTGGCTGAAATGAACGGTTTTCTGGGGAGTTCCCTGACATTGATGTTCCTGCCGACCCCATGGCTGATTTTGTTCCTGGCCGCGGGAGCGGGACTCGGATGCGCGGGGAGTCTTCTTTCGATCCGGCGCTTGTTATGAGACGGATTTCCATCAGGATGCTGTACGGTCTTCCGGTCATCGCTCTGGCCGTTCTGATGCCGGCGATGGATGGATCCGCCGAGTCCCGACCCGATGCGGTTTCAAAAAGGGTGACGCAGGAGAAGCAGGAGCTCGATCGTCTGAGACAGAAAATTGAACGGCAGCGCAAAAAAAGCCGCGAGGCCGAAAAACGGGCGAACTCCATTCTGGAAAATCTGGAAGAGGTGGATTACCGGAGAACCCTCAAGAAAAAAGAGCTGACGGTGGTTAATCTTCAATTGATGGATCGCGATCAAGAGATCAAACGGCTCGATCGAGATCTCCAGGCCTTGAGGCGCGAGATGGATGCCAAGGAGGGCCTCGTACGGGAAAGGGTCCGCGTGTTGTACCAGGAGGGGCGGTTTAACTCCCTCAAGGTTCTGTTCTCATCCCGGGATTATTACGATTTTATGAAGCGGTATTATTATCTGACCTGGATCTCGAACAAGGAGGGCGAATTGCTTCACGGCTACCAATCGGCCGTGGCCCGAATGGAGCCCAAGGAGGCCGCGTTGCGCAGAGCCCGCGCCGAATTGCTGGGATACAAGACCGAGATTACCCGGAAACTGTCCGAAATTCAGGATGAAAAAAGAAAGAAGGACCGGCTGCTGGCCAGCATCCGCAATGAGAAGGCCACGTCCGAGCGGGCGATTCAGGAATTGGAAGATTCGGCCGCAAAGCTGAAGGGTCTGATCAAGAAACTGGAGGCGGAGCGCGCGGCCCGTCGGGAACAGGAAGCCTCGGCGGGATTCTCCCTTCAGCGGGGCCATCTGGAGTGGCCGACCCAGGGTCGTGTGGTCACCCGTTTCGGCCGCCAGAAACATCCCCGGTTTGATGCCGAGGTCTATCGCAAGGGGATCGAAATCCAAGCCGGACCGGGAAGCCCGATTCGGTCTGTGTACGGCGGCTCCGTGGTCTACGCGGACTGGTTCCGGGGGTATGGGCTCCTGGTGATTATCGATCACGGCAAGAATTATTTCACGCTTTATGCGCATGCCGCCAAGCTTCTCGTTTCCGCGGGAGATCGAGTGGCCGGCCGCCAGGTGATCGGAGAGATCGGAGATACCGGCCTGACCAGCGACAACAGCCTCTATTTTGAGATCCGCCATGGAGCGGATCCATTAAATCCCATGGCGTGGTTGCGGCGGAGATGAATCGAAGAATGACTTTGAAGAGATGGGAGGGCCGGTTTGATTCCGAGAGCGTAATCTGAAAAGATATCATAGGTCCCGGGACGTCCCTTGGGGGGCGTCCGGGCTTCGGGGAGGAACACATGCAAAAACAGCAAAAGACCTGGGTCGGCGTCACGATTGTCCTTCTGATTGCCGTTTTTACGACGGGCATGATGGTGGGGAAGGGACTTCGTGACGCGTTTTCCGCGGAAGCGGAAACCTACGAGGAACTCAAAATATTCGCCGAGGTCCTGTCCCTGATCCAGAAGAATTATGTCGAGGAAAGCAAAAGCAAAGACTTGGTATACGGCGCCATCCGCGGGATGCTGAACACGCTGGATCCGCATTCCGCCTTTATGTCGCCGGAGCTGTACAAAGAGATGCAGGTGGACACAAAAGGGGAGTTCGGAGGGTTGGGGATTCAGATTGGAATCAAGGAGAATCGTCTGACGGTGATCGCCCCGATTGAGGGAACGCCCGCCGATCGAGCCGGGATCAAAGCGGGGGATTTCATCCTGAAAGTCGATGAGGATTCCACGAAAGAGATGACCCTCATGGAGGCGGTCCAGAAGATGCGGGGGGCCAAAGGCACCAGGGTTAAATTGACCATTCAACGGGAAGGGACCGAAGAGCCGTTGATGTTCGACCTGGTGCGGGAAACCATCAAGATCGACAGCGTCAAGAGCAAGATGCTGGAGAGCAATATCGGGTATGTCCGGCTGAGCCAGTTTCAAGAGATGACGGCCAAAGACCTCGCCTCCGCGTTGAAGAAATTGAAGGCCGCCAAGATGCAGTCCATCATTCTGGACCTCCGCAACAATCCGGGCGGTCTCTTGAACTCGGCCGTCGAAACGACGGAGTTGTTCATCCCGCCGGGCAAGGTGGTGGTGTCCATTAAGGGCCGTGACCCGAAAAAACAGAAGGACGAATACCTGTCGGACAATAAAAGTCCCTATGACAACTATCCGATGGTCATCTTGGTGAACGAAGGAAGCGCGAGCGCCTCTGAGATCGTGTCGGGCGCGCTTCAGGACTGGGGACGTGCGATCGTCGTCGGGACGGCGACGTTCGGCAAGGGTTCGGTCCAGACGATTCTTCAGCTCAGCGACGGTTCGGGTCTGCGCCTGACGACGGCCAAGTACTACACACCCAAGGGCCGCTCGATACAGAACATCGGAATCACGCCGGACATCATCGTCAAACCGGCTCTCATCCAAGGGGTCGCACAGGCGCCGACGGTGTTGCGGGAAAAGGACCTGGAGCGGCATCTGAAAAACGAGGGCGTCGAGCCGAGTCTTGGAAAGGAAACGCAGCGAAAACCCGCGCCTTTACTAAGCGAGACCGAACAGGAGGCGGAAGACGTTCAGTTGCAGAAAGCGATTGATCTTTTGAAATCGTGGGAAATATTTAAGGAAATAAAGCCGTTGCAGGCTGCCGGCTGATTTCAAAAAAAAAGGACTTGACTTAAAAAAAACGATGGTGTAAATTAGCACTCGTTAGTCATGAGTGCTAACCTTTCATATCATAATCAGAAGAAGGGGGGAATGCGTTATGGCAATACAGGCCGCACAGAAAAAAGGGGACGTTTCGATGAAATTCAAACCGCTCAGAGATCGGGTGTTCGTGAGCTATACGGAAGAGATGGAAAGGACCGCAGGCGGAATTTATATTCCGGAAGCCGCCAAGGAAAAACCGCAGAAAGGGAAGATCGAAGCGGTCGGAAGCGAAGTCAAGAACCTTAAAGTCGGCGATCTGATCCTGTTCGACAAGTATTCCGGAAGCAAGATCAATATGGATGGGACGGACTTCCTGATCGTCAAGGAAGAAGACATCCTCGGAGTGTTCGAAAAGTAAACCCATCAACCGCAACCTTCCATCACAGGATCGGCGGAGCAAAGTCTTGCTTCGTTGAACGAAAAAGAAAGAGGTGTTTTTATGGCAAAGCAGATGATCTTTAGCGAAGCGGCCCGCGCGGCCGTTCTTCGTGGAGTCAACCAGTTAACGGAAGCCGTCAAGGCCACGCTGGGCCCCAAGGGAAGAAACGCGATGATCGACAAGAAGTTCGGCGCGCCGACGATCACCAAGGACGGGGTGACCGTGGCCAAGGAGATCGAGCTCAAGGATCCCTACGAGAACATGGGGGCGCAATTGGTGAAGGAAGTGGCCAGCAAGACCAGTGATGCGGCCGGAGATGGAACCACGACCGCAACCGTCCTGGCATGGTCCATTTATAAAGAGGGCGTTAAGAGCGTATCGGCCGGCGCCAATTCCATGGAGCTCAAGCGGGGGATCGACCGGTCGGTCGATGTGGTGGTCGAGGAGCTGAAAAAAATGTCCAAGCCCTGCCAGACCAAGAAGGAAATCGCGCAGATCGGAACGATTTCGGCCAACAGCGACAAAACCATCGGCGAGTTGATTGCCGAGGCGATGGAGAAGGTCGGAAAAGACGGCGTCATCACGGTCGAGGAAGCCAAGAGCATGACCACGACGCTGGATGTGGTCGAGGGGATGCAGTTTGATCGCGGGTATCTTTCGCCCTACTTCATCACCGATCCGGAGCGGATGGAGGTCACATTAGAGGATCCTTTCATCCTGATCAACGAAAAGAAGATCAGCGCGATGAAGGACCTGCTCCCGATTCTGGAGCAAATTGCGAGAATGGGCAAGCCCTTCCTGATCATTGCGGAGGAGATCGAGGGCGAGGCGCTGGCGACGTTGGTCGTGAACAAGCTTCGCGGAACGCTTCACTGCGCGGCCGTGAAGGCGCCCGGATTCGGCGATCGGAGAAAGGCGATGTTGGAAGACATCGCCGTTTTGACCGGCGGGCAGGTCATTTCGGAGGAGCTGGGTCTGAAACTTGAGAACGTGAAAATCACGGATCTGGGCCGGGCCAAACGGGTCAACATCGACAAGGATAACACGACGATCATCGAAGGCGCCGGAGAGCAGGCCAAGATTCAGGGCCGGGTGAAACAGATCAAGGCCCAGGTCGAAGAGACGACCTCGGATTATGACCGCGAGAAACTCCAGGAGCGGCTGGCCAAAATCGTCGGCGGCGTTGCGGTGATCAATGTCGGCGCGGCCACCGAAACGGAGATGAAGGAAAAGAAGGCCCGGGTGGAAGACGCATTGCATGCGACCAAGGCGGCGGTGGAAGAAGGCATTGTCCCGGGCGGCGGTGTTGCGTTGCTCCGATGCATCCCTGCGCTTGAGAAACTCAAGCTGGAGGGAGACCAACAGGTCGGCGTCAATATCGTCAAACGCGCCCTCGAAGAGCCCATCCGGCAAATCGTGATCAATGCGGGCTTCGAAGGTTCCGTGGTGATCGAGAAGACCCGCAAGGAGAAGACCAACGTCGGTTTCGACGCCATCAGCGAGACCTATGTCGACATGGTGGATGCCGGGATCATCGATCCCACCAAGGTGACCCGAACGGCGCTCCAGAATGCGGCCAGCGTGGCCGCATTGATGCTGACGACCGAGGTGATGGTCACCGAAATTCCCGAAGAAAAGAAAATGCCTCCGATGCCCGGCGGTGGCGGCGGCATGGAAGGGATGTATTAAGGGCGGTTTGAGTCTGCAGCGAAGCCCCCGCCGCTTCGAGCGGCGGGGGCTTTTTATTCAAACCGTTGAATGAAAGAGCAATGACCGATTGACACCGCA
>JACQHO010000123.1 GCA_016198945.1 Nitrospirota bacterium
CCGGCTCAAAAACCTAAAATCGTGGACGCGACCCCGCCGCCCAAGTCGCCGCCCAAGCAGGCCGATCTGCCTTTTATGAAGGAAAAGGGCGCTTACGAAATCCCGCCGCTGACCCTCCTCCAGGATCCGCCCGCGACGGCCGACCGGATTTCGAAAGAGGAGCTGGTGGCCAATTCCCAGATTCTCGAAAAGAAATTGATGGACTACGGGATCGAGGGGCGCGTGACGCAGGTCCATCCGGGGCCGGTCGTCACGATGTATGAATTCGAGCCGGCCGCCGGCGTCAAGGTGAACCGGATCGTCAACCTGTCGGATGATCTCGCGCTGGCGATGCGGGCGATGAGCGTTCGGATCGAGGCCCCCCTGCCCGGCAAGGCGGTCGTGGGAATCGAGATCCCCAACCACACCCGCGGGGATGTTTATTTGAAGGAGATCCTGACCTCCGAGGTGTTCACGGCAACGAAATCCAAGCTGACCCTCGCGCTGGGCAAGGATATTTTCGGAACGCCGATCGTGGCCGATCTGGCCGGCATGCCCCATCTTCTCGTGGCCGGCGCCACCGGCTCCGGCAAAAGCGTCGCGCTCAACACGATGATCTTAAGCCTCCTCTACTCGGCCACGCCGCAGGAGGTCAAGTTCATTATGATCGACCCCAAGCTGTTGGAGCTTTCGGCCTATGACGGCATCCCGCATCTCCAAACGCCGGTCCTCGTCCGCGCCAAGGAGACGCCCAGGGTCTTTCAACGACTGGTGGCCGAAATGCAACATCGCTACCGCCTTCTGGCCGAAGCCGGCGCGCGGAATATCGAGAGCTATAATAAAAAGATACGGGAGCAGGAAGCTCAAGGGAAAGGACGGCTGGCCGGAGAAACGGCGGCCGCCCCGTCCGAAGAACCGTTCGATGGGCAACTTTCCGCTCCCAACGCCCCGCTGCCGTACCTGGTCGTGATTGTGGACGAACTGGCCGATCTGATGCTGGTCGCGGCGCGGGAGGTCGAGGATTCCATCGCGCGGCTGGCCCAGATGGCCCGCGCGGCCGGCATCCATCTCGTCGTGGCCACACAGCGCCCTTCGGTGGACGTGCTGACCGGACTGATCAAGGCCAATTTTCCGGCACGGATTTCATTTCAGGTCTCGTCCAAGACCGATTCCCGGACGATCCTGGATGCCAACGGCGCCGAGCAATTGCTGGGCAGGGGCGACATGCTGTTTCTGGCCCCCGGGACGGGCCGGATCACGCGGATCCACGGGGCGTATGTCTCCGAAAACGAGATCCGCGCGGTCGTCGAGCATGTCAAGTCGCAGGCCAAACCGAACTACATTGATCTCACCCCCGCCTCGGACGCCACCGGGAACGACTCCGGCGATCCGGATGCGATGGAGCGGGATGAATTGTACGAAAAAGCGGTCGACCTCGTGGTCACCTCCGGCGCGGCTTCGGCCTCGTTGATCCAGCGGCGGCTTCGCGTCGGGTATCCCCGCGCGGCCCGAATGATCGAGATGATGGAGGAGGACGGCATCGTGGGCCCGGCCGCGGGAGGAAAACCGCGGGACGTCTTGAGCCGGAAAAACGAGCAGGTCGGATGATCCGATGCCGAACGTTAAAAGAATAAAACGGACCGTGGTTTTCCGGGGCCTCATCATCCTATGGGGGCTGTTCGGCCTGATTTGGGCCGCCCCCGCCCCGGCCGCCGAGAATTCCCTGGCGGAGGTGATCGGGAAAATCCAGGCCGCCTACGAACGCACGACCGACTGGAAAGCCGAGTTCCGGCAGGTGACGCGGATCGAGGGATTCGAGACGCCGATCGCCTCCCGGGGAAAGGTGTACATCAAGAAACCGGACAAGCTTCGGTGGGATTACTCGGAGCCCAATCGGCACCAGATCATGGTCTATTCACAGAAAATCTGGATCTACACGCCGGAACAAAACCAGGTGATCGTGAACCCCTTCGCCAAAATCTCGGATTCCCAGCTTCCGCTTCATCTGTTAAGCGGCGTCGGCCGCCTGGACCGGGATTTCACCGTTCAATGGGCCGATTCGGCGCCGCCGCAGCCTAAAACCGCTCCCGTCCTGACACTGATTCCCAAAGATCCACGGGCGGGCCTGACCCAACTGCGAATGGAAGTGGATCCGGGGAGTTATTTCATCACACGGCTTACCTTGTTCGAGTCGAACGGAAACGAATCGCGCTTTCAGTTTGAGCGGATCAAGGATAACACAGGACTCAAGGACCGGTTTTTTATCTTCACGCCGCCCAAGGGCGTTGTTGTCGTCGAATCTCCGCTCGGGGAGCCGTAATCGTGTCGGCCTCCTCCCATACCAACGACCCTTCCATCCCGGCACGGAGCCTCGGACATGCTTAGCACCGAACGAAAAACAGGGTTGCGTAAAAAACTGATCTGGGCCACCCTCCTGGTCGGCATCCTGCCGGTCATTTTAGGCCTGGTCCTGACCTATCTCAAAGGCACAACGGAACTGCGCAAAGCCCTCGGCGCAAACTTTGTCGGCCTGGCGCATGAGGCCGCGAACAAAACGGATCTGGTCATCAGTCATGAAATAGAACTGCTGGTCGGGCTCGCGACCGAGACCGACCTGATCAATGCAATCGCACAGTCCAACCGGGCGTATGACGCGCTCTCGGAACCGGCCGTTGCGCAGCGGCTGAAACAATCATCCCAGAGATGGGAAGAGGCGCAACAGGATGACACGAAGCGTCATTCGATCCTGTCGAATCAGATCTCGATCCTCCTGACAAGGCCGATGAGGCTTCAAGGGGAGATGGACGAGCATGTCGCGTTGTATGTCACCGACCGGCGGGGCGTTCTCCTGGCCAGCACCAACCGTTTTCCCCCGTTTCTCTCGGCCGAAAAAACGGGCTGGCAGAAGGTCTATTCCAACGGCCGCGGGAGGCCCTACATCGGCAATATCTACCGGAGCGAGCAGGGCGACCGATTCTTCTTCGATCTGGGCGTCCCCATTCTGGATCCATCCACCGGCCGGGCGATCGGCGTCCTGATGCTGGTCAACGACGTGAAGGAACTTTTCAAAACGCCGATTCACGAGATCCAGTTCGGAAAGACCGGCCATGCCATGCTGATTGACGGCAACGGCGATGTCCTGATCTGCCCGATCCTGCCGACCGGCATGCATGTCACCGATCCCACGCTGGTCCGGACGATCACGGGACCCCGGCGCGACTGGGCGGTCGTCCGGAACGACGGCCATGGCGGAGCCGACTCGATCGTGGGTTTCTCGCCCGTGGACAAGGTGAACTGGATACTGGGCCAGTCGGGGTCGGCCCTCTGGTACAGTTTCATTCGCCAGGACCCGAAGGAATTGTATGCCCCGATCGGCTCGCTGTTGACGTATGCCTCGTCCGCCAGCGTGCTCCTGCTCGGCCTGATGGTCCTTCTGGCGACGGCCGTCTCGCACCGGCTGATGCGGCCGGTGCACCTTCTCCATGAAGGCGCCGAACTGATCGGGAAGGGAAACCTGGCGCACCGCCTGAAGATCGAGACGCACGATGAAATTGAACAACTGGCGGACGAGTTCAACCGGATGGCCGTCAATCTCCAGGAATCGTATACCAGCCTGGAACAACGCGTCGCCGACCGGACCCGGGAACTGTCGGCGCTGAACACCATTGCCACGACCGTGAACCAATCCCTGGATCTTCAGGAAATCCTGGATGCGGCCCTGGAAAAAATCCTGGAGGTGACACATGTGGAGGCCGGGATTATCCGCACCTGGGACAAAGATCAGGGGCGCCTCTTCCTGAAGGCCCACCAGGGACTGACCCCGGACCTGGTCCGGACCACGGCCGAGATCGGCGCCGGGGATTTCATCGCCGGGAAAGTGGTCCAGACGGGAAAGGCGATCGTGATCGAAGAATCCCAGCTCGGAGATTACTCTGGAAGCCCGATGGTTCAGGGAGGGTTTCGTTCCATCGTCTGCGCCCCGATCAACAGCAAAGACCGGTTGGTCGGAACCCTGACGATCGCCAGCTCGACCCCCCGCCGCTTCACGCCCTCCGATCTCCAGCTTCTCTCCTCGATCGGAAACCAGATGGGAACCGCCATCGACAACGCCACGCTCTACGCGCGCGAACGGACGATGGTGGAGCGGTTGAAGGAGATCGACCGTTTCAAGTCCGAATTTCTGTCGAACGTGAGCCACGAACTGAGACTGCCGCTGACCTCGATCATCGGCTTCTCGGAGCTGCTGTTGGACCGCATTCCGGGCGATTTGAATCCGGACCAGGAGGAGTATATCCGGAACATGCAGGAGAGCGGACACCATCTTCTGGAGATCATCAACAACCTCCTGAATCTCTCCAAGTTACGCGCCGGGAAAATGGAGATCCATTATCAACAGTTTGATCTGCCTCCCCTGATCGACAGTGTCAAGCGGACGGTCACCCCGCTGGTGGCTCAAAAGGGACTGGGCCTTGAAACAACCGTCGAGCCGGGGCTGACTTCGCTCTACACCGACGAGGGGAAGGTCAAACAGATCCTGCTCAACCTGCTAAGCAACGCGATCAAATTCACACCGGTCGGAGGGGAGATCCGGATCCGGGCCAGGCTCGCGACGTTGCAGGACCGGCCGGCCGTGGAGATTGCGGTTTCAGACACCGGCATCGGCATCCAGCCGGAAGACAAGGCCAAGATCTTCGAGGAGTTTCAGCAGGTGGACAGCTCCTTCACGCGGGACTACCCTGGGACGGGATTAGGCCTGACGATCACAAAACAATTCCTGAGCCTGATCGACGGACGCATTGCCGTCGAGAGTCAATACGGCCATGGGAGCACCTTCACCATTCTCTTCCCGATGCAGGCGGCGCCGAAAACAGCGGGGCCTGCTGAGACGACGGCTGAAACGGCGGACGCCGAGGGCTCGGAGGCGTCGGTTGAACCGGATCAGGCCGCCTCCCCGGCCCCGGCGGAAGCCAATTCCGCGGCGGTCTCCACCCTCCCCCGCATTCTGGTGGTGGAGGACGATCCCACCGTTGGACGATTGCTCGGGCTGTACCTGACCCAGGAAGGCTATCACGTCGACCATGCCGTGGACGGAGAGGAAGCCATTGAGAAGGCCCGTCTGCTCAAGCCGTTTGCGATCACGCTCGATATCATGCTGCCGAAAAAAGACGGCTGGGAGGTGCTCCAGAAATTAAAACAGATTCCGGAGACGAAGGACATCCCGATCCTGATCGTCTCGATCATCGAAAACCGGGAGCTGGGGTTCAGCCTGGGAGCCACCGATTATTTTACAAAACCGATCGATCGGAAGGCCTTGCTCGAGAGCTTCAAAAAGCTCAGCCTGACGACCAAGATCCGGCGCAAGCCGGTGAACATCCTGGTGATTGACGACGATCCGAAGATCCTCCAATTGATCGGCGCGATCCTGGAGGCCGAGGGGTTCGGCGTCCTCAAGGCCCGGGTGGCCGAGGAAGGGATCAATCTGGCGATCGAGGTCCAGCCGGATTTGATTCTTCTCGACCTCCTGATGCCGGATGTCAACGGTTTCGAGGCATTGGAGCGTCTCAAACTGCACCCCACCGCCAAAAATATCCCGGTGATCATCTTCACGGCCCGGACACTCACGGAGGAGGACCGGACCCGGCTGAACGCCAAGATCCGCGGGGTGATCCAGAAGGGCCGGTCGCTTCGGGAATCGTTGCTGGCCGAGATCCGGAAATTCGAGAAGCTGTATCCCGAC
>JACQHO010000010.1 GCA_016198945.1 Nitrospirota bacterium
CCCCCGTGACCCGCGCGGCCCGCTCAAAATCCAAAATTCCCAGGTCCTCCCCGATCTCCCAGTGAGACCGGACCGGGAAATCAAACGTGGAACGTCTTCCCCACTGCTTGATCTCTTTATTTTCTTTTTCGTCCCGGCCCGCCGGCACCGAATCATGCAACAGGTTCGGAAGGTCAAGAAGACGGACCTGCAACTGCTCATTCAACTCCCTCGATTGATCATCCAATTGTTTGATCCGTTCCGAGGTCTGTTTCATTTCGGCCAGTAACGAATCGGTCGGCTGGCGGTCATTCTTCAAGCGGGTCATCTCCTCGGAGGCCAGGTTCCGCCGGTTCTTCAATTGATCGGCCTGAACCGTCAATCTCCGACGCTGTTCATCCAATTGAAGCAGCCCGTCCAGATCGTGCGTCTGCCCGCGTTCCGTCATCTTTTGCCGGACCCGCTCCTTGTTCTCTCGAATGTACCGAAGATCCAACATGAGGCCTGCTCGATTCTGGTTCGAAGGTTCCGAATTTATCCGGGTTCGGAATTTGGAACTCTAACATGGGCCTGTAAATTAGTCAATACCGCCCACGACGGTATTACCGCCTGGCGGGGCCCTTGACGGCCCTGGAATTCCTTGTTATTATGGGCATCCACTTTGTCATTGAGTCGAGCCCATCAATACCCTTGTTCACATACGCAGCTCCCGCAAACCTCGGATGGGACGCCGTTCATTATTAAGACTCCTCCGATTCGTGATCCTGTTTTTCTTGTGGACCGGAAGCAGCGCGCAGGAGGCCTGGGCCATACCCGGACCCCCATCCGCCTCAACAGCGCCGAAAGAGATGGTCTCGATCCCGGAAGGGCCTTTTATCATGGGTTCGGATGCACGGTGGCCGGACGAAGGACCGACGCATACCGTCTATCTGGAAGGTTTCTATCTTGACAAATTCGAGGTGACGAACGCCCGGTACAAAAAATTCGTCGATGCCACCGGCCGCCCTGCTCCCATGGACTGGTCGGGCAACACCCATTCTCCCGACCTTGCCGACCACCCGGTCATTTTTGTCACATGGTATGATGCCAATGACTACTGTCACTGGATGGACAAGCGTCTGGCCACCGACATGGAATGGGAAAAAGCGGCTCGGGGCGCCAACGGACGATGGTTCCCGTGGGGAAACGACTTCGACGCGAAGAAGGCCAACGTCCCCCAGTTGAAACTGGGCGGGACGACCCCGGTCGGGAAATTTCCGCAGGGCAACAGTCCCTATGGCGTCGCGGACATGTCCGGAAATGTCTGGGAATGGACGTCAAGCTGGTACAAAGCCTATCCTGGAAACAGGCGGCCGACCGAAAATTATGGAGAAAAATACCGCGTGCTGAAGGGGGGATCCTGGATTAATTGCTCCGGATATCGTTGCGGCATCAGCGCCCCCAATTTCAACCGCAGTTTTTTCAATCCGGGGACGAAGAATAACGGGTTTGGTTTTCGATGCGCCAAATCACTTTCCACCTCTCCCTGAAGAAAGGATGTCGTTCACCCATGATCTGTGCGCTTAAGCGATCCATCGGATTATTTCTTTGCCTGGCGTTTTTCACGGGATGTCCCAAGGACCAGACCCCGCCCGAGGGCATGGTTCTGATTCCGGCCGGTGAATTTCTGATGGGGAGCGACAAAGTGGACACGGAAGGGAAGGGCGCCGAGTTCGGAACGGTCAAACCCTGGTATCTGGATGAGCATCCCCAGCACAAGGTGTTGCTCCCGAACTACTTCATCGATAAATTCGAAGTCACCCATGCCGCCTATCAGCAGTTTGTGGACGCCACAGGTTCCCGTCCGCCGGAGAACTGGCCGTCCGGAAAGATTCCGTCCGGACGGGAAAATCTTCCCGTCACCTCCGTCAATTGGTATGATGCGGAACGATTCTGCCGATGGGCCGGAAAACGCCTGCCCACGGAGGCCGAATGGGAAAAAGCCGCGCGGGGCACGGACGGTCGGGACTATCCCTGGGGCAATGAGTTCGACAGCACCAAGGCCAACACGGGTGATACCGGCGTGGGCGATCTTTCCCCTGTCGGAACGTACGAGGCCGGCAAAAGCCCTTACGGCGTATACGATATGTCGGGAAACGCCTGGGAATGGACCGCCGACTGGTATAAACCCTACCCCGGCTCCGACTACGTCAGCGAAACCTTTGGAGAAAAATTTAAGATCCTCCGGGGAAGCAGCTGGGGCGGCATGGGCCATTATGCCATTCCTTATTTCTACCGGACCTCGTACCGGTTTTATGCGAATGCCGAAGGCGCCTTTCCCGATGCCGGCTTCCGCTGCGCACGGAATTTGAAATAAAGGAACGCCCGGTTTGACGTCCGAAGAAATAAGGGTTGACAATTCTCGGTGAGATCGGCTATAGTGTTTCCCATAACGGCGTGCACACCTCAAGGTCATTTCTTCTAAAGGGCAACTAACCAGGACATCTCATCCTAATTATTGTTGAATGCGCAGCACGAATTAGAGGCGGCCCCGACTCGATCCGACTGAATGATCCTGCACAACGTTACTCTCACCCAGTGTAACAGACTGCTTCTTTAATTAGCCGACTTGGATGAAGAGACTGTCGAACCCAATACCCTAAACCCAAAAAGCCGTACGACACTTTTTATCAAACATCCCAACCGATCGCCCGCATGGCGATGAGCGAGATGGATATGACCGATGACGTTAAGGAGAACCGGATGAATCTTCAAGAATTAAAGGTAAAGGACATCGGGGAATTAAACGATGTGGCGAAAGACCTGAAAATTGACGGGGCCAGCAACCTCCGAAAACAGGAATTGATTTTCGCGATTCTCCAGGCCCAGTCCGAGAAAAACGGGGTCATCTACGGGGAAGGCGTCCTCGAAACCCTGCCGGACGGCTTCGGATTTCTCCGCGCGCCGGATTACAACTATCTGCCGGGTCCCGACGATATCTACATCTCGCCCTCCCAGATCCGCCGCTTCAATCTCCGAACCGGCGATATTGTTTCGGGCCAGATCCGTCCGCCCAAAGAAGGCGAGCGGTACTTTGCCCTCTTGAAAGTTGAAAAGGTCAATTTTGAGGATCCTGAAGCGGCGCGGGATAAAATCCTGTTTGACAACCTCACCCCCCTTTATCCGGAAGAAAAGATTCGACTGGAGCATGATCCGCAGGAACTCTCGACGCGGGTCATGGAACTGATCACCCCGATCGGCAAAGGACAGCGCGGCTTGATCGTGGCCTCCCCCCGAACCGGCAAGACGGTCCTGCTGCAGAATATCGCGAAAGCCGTCTTATCCAACCATCCGGAAATCACCCTGATCGTTCTCTTGATCGACGAGCGCCCCGAAGAGGTGACGGACTGGCAGCGCCAGGTAAAGGCAGAAGTGGTCAGCTCCACCTTTGACGAACCCGCGCAGCGTCATGCGCAGGTGGCCGAAATGGTTCTGGAAAAAGCGAAACGCCTGGTCGAGCACAAACGCGACGTCGTGATCCTGCTCGACAGTGTCACCCGTCTGGCCCGGGCCTACAACTCCATCATCCCGCCGAGCGGCAAGGTCCTGTCGGGCGGACTGGATGCCAACGCCCTCCAACGCCCCAAGCGTTTCTTCGGCTCGGCCCGAAACATCGAACACGGCGGAAGCCTGACGATCATGGCCACGGCCCTGGTGGACACCGGCAGCCGGATGGACGATGTCATCTTTGAAGAGTTCAAGGGAACGGGAAATATGGAAGTCCATCTCGACCGGAAACTGGCCGACAAGCGCGTCTTCCCCTCGATCGATATCAACCAGTCCGGAACACGGAAGGAGGAACTCCTGGTCGAACGGGAGGACCTCAACAAGATGTGGATCCTGCGGAAGGTGTTAAGCCCCCTCTCGACCATTGAGAGCATGGAATTCTTGATCGATAAAATCAAGAACACGAAAACCAACAAAGAGTTTCTCGAATCCATGAACAAGTAGCCCGCCGCCCTTCCCGCCCTGAATCGAACATCCCAAGCCTTTTCGATTTCCGGACGCGCTGTTTCTAAACAGGGTCTTTTCACAAGCCGTTTAAAATGTTATAATGTTTCGTTTCATGGAAACCGATGCGCATAAAACCGAATTGAAACAGGAGGACCAAATAAAATGAAAGCAGGGATTCACCCGGCATATGAAGCGACCACCATCACCTGTGCCTGCGGAAACGCCATCAAAACCCGCTCGACTCGAAAGGACATCCACGTCGAAATCTGCTCCGCCTGCCATCCGTATTTTACGGGAACGCAGAAGCTGATCGACACGGAAGGCCGCGTTGAACGGTTCCGGAAAAAGTACAAAAAGAAATAAACTCGAATTCGGCCGAAGCGGCCCCCCGATATGATGATGACGACCCATGATCAGATCCTGCTCCAAAAGCTGGAGTCGATCCTCGATAAATTCGAGAGCCTGACCCGATCGCTGAGCGATCCCCAGGTCATCTCCGAGCCGACTCAATTCCAGCGCCTGGCCAAGGAGCGCGCCGAGATTGAGGAGGTCGTTGAGACCTCTCAACGGTACATGGCCGTCCTCAAGGAAATCGAGGCCACGGAAGAAATGCTGCGCGACGCCCTGTCCGAGCCCGGCCTGCGGGAAATGGCCGAAAACGAGCACCGGGATCTTCTGTCGAGCAAGGACCGGCTGGAACACCGGCTCAAGCTCCTGCTGTTGCCCAAAGACCCGCGCGACGACAAAAACACCATTCTGGAAATTCGGGCCGGCACGGGCGGCGATGAGGCCGCGCTCTTCGCGGCCGAGCTATTCCGGATGTACACACGATTTGCCGAGACCCGCCGGTGGCGTGTTGAAATCATGAGCTCCAGCCCGACGGGGATCGGCGGTTTAAAGGAAGTCATCGCCGTGATCGAAGGGAAAGGCGCCTACCGATGCTTGAAATTTGAAAGCGGCGTCCATCGGGTGCAACGGGTCCCGGTGACCGAAGCGGGCGGCCGCATCCATACGTCGGCCGTCACCGTGGCGGTACTCCCGGAAGCGGAAGAGGTGGACATTTCAATCGATCCCGGCGATCTCCGGATCGATACCTTCTGTTCCTCCGGGCCGGGGGGTCAGGGCGTCAACACCACCCATTCGGCCGTCCGGATCACCCATATCCCGACCGGCACGGTGGTGAGCTGTCAGGACGAACGATCCCAACTCAAAAACAGGACGAAGGCCATGCGGGTGCTCCGCTCCCGTCTTCTGGAGGTGGAAAAGAGCCGCCAGGAGGCCGAAACGGCCAAAACGCGGAAATCCCAGGTGGGCACGGGGGACCGCAGCGAGAAAATCCGCACGTACAATTTCCCGCAGAATCGAGTGACCGATCACCGGATCGGTTTGACCTTGCACCGTCTGACCCAGGTCCTCGAAGGGGATCTGGACGAAATGATCGAGGCCCTGATTGCGGCCGATCAGGCCGACCGTCTCAACACCGTGATGACCTCCTGATCTCTTCCCACGGGATGAAAACAGACGCCATGAACAGCACGGAAACGACTCAAGATATTCAAGCCCTTCTCCGAGCGGCATCGAGATCCCTGACCCGGGCTGGAATTCCGGACAGCCGTCGCGAAGTCGAAACGATGCTGGCCCATGTCATGGGCCTCACGCGCCTTGACCTCTACCGGGCGGATGCGCTCGTCCTTGACTCCGATCAGCAAACCGTCTTCAACGGTCTGATCCGCCGACGCGCGGACCGGGAACCCCTCCAGTATATTCTGGGCGCGCAGGAATTCTGGGGGCTGGAATTCCGGGTGACCCCGGAAACATTGATTCCCAGACCCGAGACGGAACTTCTGATCGAGGCCGTCCTCGAACATTTCGGGAAACCCGAAACACCGATCACGCTGGCGGATCTTTGCACCGGCACGGGCTGTCTGGCCGTTGCATTCGCCACGCTTTACCCGACGGCCCGACTTTTTGCGACCGATCTTTCATCCGCCGCGCTCGGCGTGGCCCGTTTCAATGCCTCGCGTCACGGGGTGGATGGACGGATCAAATTTCTGGAAGGGGATCTGATGGAACCGCTCGCGAAACCGAATGGGGACGGATTTAAAATCCGTCCCCATTCGGTAGACCTGGTGCTTTCCAATCCGCCGTACATTCCGACCGACGAACTCTCAACGCTGCAACCCGAGGTCCGGCTTCATGAACCCCGGCTTGCATTGGACGGAGGACCGGATGGTCTTGATTACTACCGTCGTATCCTGCCCCGGGCCCTTGACTTTCTTCGTCCCGGCGGCGGTCTCTTTCTTGAAGTCGGAATCGGCCAGGCGACTCCCGTCAGCGCGATGGCCCGGCAGGCCGGCTGGCGGGTGGACCGAATCAAGAAGGACCTGGGAAATATTGACCGGGTCGTCGTTCTGACGAAACCGTGAATCAACCGCATGGATAAGATCTGGATCAACGGCGGAAAACCGCTCAAAGGCGACGTGACGGTCAGCGGCGCCAAAAATGCCGCGCTGCCCATCCTGGCCGCGACCCTGCTCGGACAGGGCGAGCATCGGATCGTGAACATCCCGCAACTGATGGATGTGTCTACGATCAAGCGATTGTTGAATCACCTGGGCGCCGTGATTTCCGATGAGGGAGGCGCCCGCGGCTGGACTGTCCGCATGCCGGCCCTGGCCCACGCCGACGCGCCCTATGAGCTGGTCAAAACAATGCGCGCCTCGGTCCTGGTTCTCGGTCCGCTGGCTGCGCGGTTCGGCGAAGCCCGTGTTTCTCTTCCGGGGGGCTGCGCGATCGGCGCCCGTCCGATCAATCTTCACCTGATGGGCTTGGAAAAGATGGGCGCCGAGGTCACGATCGAGCACGGATACGTCCGGGTGAAGGCAAAGCGCCTCAGGGGCGCCCGAATCTATCTGGATCTGCCGTCCGTTACGGGGACCGAGAATCTCATGATGGCCGCGACATTGGCGGAGGGCGTCACGGTGATCGAAAACGCCGCCCGCGAACCGGAGGTGGCCGACCTCGCGCAGTTCCTGATCCGATGCGGCGCAAGAATCACCGGCGCCGGCACGGACGTCGTGACGATCGAAGGGGTCTCATCGTTGGACGGCTCCGGCACGCACCGCATCATGCCGGACCGCATCGAGGCCGGAACCTATCTGGCCGCGGCCGCGATCACCGGCGGCGAGATTTTTGTTCGCGGCTGCCATCCGCGGCATCTGGATGCGGTTCTGTTGAAGCTCCGGGAGATCGGCGTTGAGATCGATGAGGAATCGGAAGGCGTCCGGGCGACGGCCGGGGGACCGATCGGGGCGGTGGACATCAAGACGCTCCCCTACCCCGGCTTTCCGACCGACATGCAGGCCCAGATGATGGCGCTCATGTCTCTTTCCAACGGCCTGAGCGTCATGAACGAGACGGTCTTTGAGAACCGCTTCACCCATGTCGCCGAATTAAAACGGATGGGAGCCGACATCCAGATCCAGGGGAATAACGCAATGATCAAAGGGGTCCGCCGGTTGAGCGGCGCGCCCGTGATGGCGTCGGACCTACGGGCCAGCGCCTCGCTGGTTCTCGCGGGACTGGCCGCGGAGGGCGAGACCGAAATCTCGCGTGTTTATCATCTGGACCGCGGATACGAACGGATCGAGGAGAAATTTTCGAGCCTCGGAGGGGAGATCACACGGATCAAACAAATGCCATGAGCGACACGTTGACGATTGCATTACCCAAAGGACGCCTCTTGAACCCGTCGATCGATCTTTTCCGAAAAAACGGGCTGCTTCCGCGTGGGCTGCAACCCAACAGCCGCAAGCTCTTGTTCGAGAACATCAAGGACCGCATCCGAATGGTGATCGTGCGCGCCGTGGATGTTCCGACCTACGTGGAATACGGCGCAGCCGACATGGGCATCGCGGGCAAAGACACGCTTCTGGAACAGGAGCCGGACGTATACGAGCCGCTCGATCTTCGTTTCGGCGCCTGCCGGATCATCGTGGCGGGGCCCAAAACCGCGGCGGTGACGCCCATCTGGTCGTCGGCCAAACTCAAGATTGCGACGAAATATCCCAAACTGACCGAACGGTACTTCAATGAGAAAGGCCTTCCGGTCGAGATCATCCGTCTCTCGGGCGCGATCGAACTGGCGCCGCTGGTGGGACTCGCCGAACAGATCGTCGATTTGATCACGACCGGAACGACGCTGCGGGAAAATCATCTGGAAGAGCAGGCCGTGATCGCTCATTGCACCGCCCGGTTGATTGTGAACCGCGCCAGCCTGAAAACAAAAGCGAAGACCGTCACGGACTTGATCCGGAAGCTCCAGAAAACGGTGGGCGAGACGATTGAGGATGCCCACGACGTGGGTACGGAATGAAACTGATTCGGATGAACCAGAAGAACCCCTCCCGGGCATGGCTGTCCGCTCTCCGGCGAACCGCTTCGGCGCCGCCGGGCGTTGAGAAGACGGTTCGGACCATCCTGAATGGAGTCCGGCGTCAGGGAGATGCCGCCGTCATCCGCTACACGCAGCGGTTCGATCAGATCCGCCTCACGGCCGGCCGCCTCCGGATCCGTCCGGACCGGATCAAGGAGGCCTACCGCGAGGTCGCGCCCTCGTCCATCGAGGCGCTGCGGTTCGCGGCCGACCGGATCCAAGCGTTCTATGAACGACAAAAACAGAAAAGCTGGAGCTATGAAGAACACCAGATCACGCTGGGACAGTTGGTCCGTCCGCTGGACCGCGTCGGGATCTACGTCCCCGGCGGAAAAGCGGCCTACCCCTCTTCCGTCCTGATGAACGCCCTCCCGGCGAAAGTCGCCGGCGTTCCGCAGGTCGTGATGTGCACGCCGACCCCCCGCGGCGAATTGAATTCTTCCCTGCTCGTGGCGGCCGATCTGGCCGGCGTCACCGAAATCTACACCGTCGGTGGGGCGCAGGCCGTCGGGGCGATGGCCTACGGAACCAAAACCATCGGCCGGGTGGACAAGATCGTCGGGCCGGGCAACCTCTATGTCGCCACGGCCAAACGGATGGTGTTCGGCCGGGTGGACATCGATATGATCGCCGGACCGAGCGAAATCGTCGTGATCGCGGACGATACGGCCGATCCCGACTTTGTCGCGGCCGATCTTCTGTCCCAGGCCGAGCATGACGAAGAGGCGATCTCGATCCTGATCACCCCCAGCGAGCCGCTGATTAAAAAAGTCCGGATGCGGATGAAGGAGCAGATCGACCGACTCCCGCGGAAAAAGATCATCGCCGAGGCGCTCCGCCGGTCGGGCCGGATTTTCTGGGTCCGGGATCTGGCCCAGGCCATGGTCATGGCCAACGCCATCGCCCCGGAGCATCTCGAATTGGCGGTGGACCGGCCGGAATCCCTTCTGCCGATGGTCAAGCATGCCGGCGCGGTCTTCCTGGGTCACTACACGACGGAATCCCTCGGCGATTACGTCGCCGGACCGAACCATGTCCTGCCGACCGGAGGGACGGCCCGGTTCTCGTCGCCGCTGTCGGTGGATGATTTCGTGAAGAAAACCAGCCTGCTTTCATTCAGCCGCGAAGGCCTGTCGCGGGTGAAGGATGCGGTGATCCGAATCGCAGAAATGGAGGGGCTGCAGGCCCATGCCAACGCCGTGGAGGTTCGCACCCGATGAAGACGCGTCGCGCCGAGGTTCAGAGAAAAACCACCGAAACACAGGTGAAGGTCCGGTTGGATCTGGACGGCACCGGACAGAGCCGCGTCCGAACCACGATGCCGTTTCTGGACCATATGCTCACCTTGACGGCCAAGCACGGCCGGTTCGATTTGACGGTGATCGCACGGGGGGACACGGAGGTGGACTTTCATCACACGGTTGAGGACATCGGGATCGTCCTCGGCGAAACGGTGGCCAAGGCGCTTTCCGATAAACAGGGCATCAAACGGTACGGTTCCTTTTCCGTGCCGATGGATGAAGCGATCGCGCGTGTGGACCTGGATCTATCCGGCCGGCCCTATCTGATTTATGCCGTCCCGCTTCCGAAGAAGAAACTGATCCGCGACTTCGACACGGAGTTGATCGAGGAGTTTTTCAAGGCCTTCGTCGTTCACAGCGGGATCACACTCCATGTCAACGTCCCCTACGGGAAAAATCCGCACCACATTCTCGAGGCGATCTTCAAGGCCTTCGGACGGGCCCTGGATCAGGCGGTGCAGCCGGATGCCCGGACACGCGGCGTCCCGTCCACGAAGGGTAAACTGTAAGCATAACCGATCAGCGGGTGGCCGGAGGCGGGGCGCCCCGTCCGCCCCTGGGGATCATGCAGCAAGCA
>JACQHO010000112.1 GCA_016198945.1 Nitrospirota bacterium
AACGAGTATAAAATCCTGCAGATACTGACCGGATCGCCGGGCCGGGTGTTTACGCGGGAGCAGTTGATCGAGGGGATCTATTCGTATGAGGACGTGAGCGTGGTGGACCGCGTGATCGACGTGCATATGGGCAATTTAAGAGCCAAGATCGAAAAGGACTCTTCCAAACCGGAGTATATTTTGACGGTGCGTGGAATGGGGTACAAGTTTGCCGACATCGGCCCGGCCTAAGGGCTTCCTCTCTCTTGAATGTCTCTTTTTTGGGTTCTGGCCTTGGGGGCGTCATGCAACCGGAACCGCGTAAAAAAGGTCTCCGAACAAAAACCATTCTTGCGTTACTCCTGGTCGGATCCATTCCGGTGGTTGTCGGCCTGGGCGTGACCTATTGGAACGGGACGTCCAAACTGAGGGCGTCCATGGGCGAGAACTTCCAGGGACTGGCCTTGGAGGTTTCACGCACGGCCGATCTGGTTATTGAAAAAGAAATCATAAGCAAGCAGCATCTTTCGACGACCTTGGGGATCCAGGCGTTGCTTGAGATCTCCAACCAGAAGTACCCGGGCTTCTCGGAAGGGGAAATCGATCAACGTTTAACCCGGGAGGCGGGTCAATGGAAAACGGCCTCGGACAATCCGTTGAAGGATCACGTTCTTTTGACGGCGGTGTCGCGTGAACTCCGAAATTACACAACGACGAGAGGAGAGAGGTATCTCGCTTTTTTTGTGACGGACGAAAAAGGGGCCCTGGTGGCCAGCGCGAATGAATTTCCGGACTATCTTTACGGAAAGACGGAATGGTGGCAGAAGGCGTATAACAGGGGGGCCGGAAGAGTCTACATCGGCGATCTTTATTTTAATGAAAAAGCCCAGACCCATGCCATCCATATTGCGGTGCCGGTCATGGATCCGGACGGCCGGAAGGCCGTCGGCGTTTTGGCGGTGTTTCACGATGTTCGGCGGCTTCTCGATTCGACGGTTTCCGTGATCCGGCTGGGCGCAACCGGCCATGCCATGTTGATCGATTCATCGGGCCAGGTCCTGATTTGCCCGGTCATACCGACCGGCAGTTTTCTGACGGACAAAAAACTGGTGGCCGACGTTGTTTCCTCCACGCCGAAATGGGTGCTGGCCGAGGATGACGGTCATGGCGGGAAAGATTCCATCATCGGGTTCGCCCCGCTTGTACGGACCTCCAACATCACGCTCGACTCGACGGGAAAAACTTGGCATAGTTTTATTCGACAGGGCCCCAAGGAACTTTACGCCCCGATCAATTCGTTGCTGGAGTCTGTTTTTCTATCCGGCGTCATCTTGATCGGATCGGTGGCGGTCCTGGGGTTTTTCCTTTCCAGGCGGTTGATACGACCGATCCAGCAACTGCAGGAGGGGGCCGAGGCGATCGGACGGGGCAACCTGGATGTCAGGGTCGGAATTCGGACCAATGATGAAATAGAACAGCTGGCCATGGAATTCAACCAAATGGCTCAAAAACTCAAAGAATCCTATTCCACATTGGAACAAAAAGTGGCCGATCGAACGAAAGAGCTTTCCGACATGAACATCCAGCTCCAAGAAGCCGACCGGTTCAAATCGGAATTTTTTTCAAATATCAGCCATGAATTTCGGACCCCCCTGACGTCGATCATGGGCTATTCCCAATTCATCCTGGAGGAGATCGGCGACGATCTGACTCCAAAACAGCGAGAGTCCATCCTCAACATTCAGGATAGCGGAACCCTCCTCTTGGAATTCATCAACAACCTGCTTGACCTTTCAAGGATCAAAGCCAATAAGATGGAGCTCCACTTCGGGGAATTCTCCATCCGAAGCCTCTTTTCGAGCTGTCTCAGGGCCATCCGGCCGATGGCCTTGAAGAAATCGCTGAAATTGGAATCCAGGATTCAGGACGGAGGGTTGATTATCTGGGCGGACGAAATTAAAGTAAAACAAATTCTCTTAAACCTCCTGAGCAATGCCGTCAAATTCTCCCATCCGCAAGGCACGATTCTCGTCGAGGCCCGGTCCGCCGATCCGAACGGGAAATCCACGATCGAACTATCCGTGACGGACACGGGGATCGGCATCCGGAAGGAAGATCTGGGCAGGATATTCGAAGAGTTCCGACAGGCGGATTCCTCCTACACGCGTGAGTACGGCGGAAGCGGTCTGGGCCTGACGATCGTCAAGCAGTTTGCGGAGATGCTGGGAGGAGAAATCCAGGTGGAAAGCGAATTCCATAAGGGGAGTCGGTTTACCCTGAGCCTTCCCCGAAGGATGAATCAAGAACGATTCGAGCAAGAAAATGCCTGACCGGCCCGTCCCCTTTTCCTGACCGCTCCCCTCTCCTTTCCCCGTCCATACACGATTCCATGCACGGACCCAATGGGGAAGCCATTCCGCATGGCCCGCTTATGTAATCTTAATAATTTCCTTGAAGGGTTTTAATAATCCAGGCGTAGAGTTGGTTCTCAACCGAACAATTCCGGATAGAGGTCCATGCCCCATTTATCAACCCCCAGAAGGAGTCCACGCCATGAAATGCCCCAAGTGCGGAGGATGTATGTGCGTTGAGGAATATGGCGACCATTTCCTGACGTTCTACGCCGGGCGGTGTCTTAATTGCGGCGCGATTGTGGATCAGACCATCCTTTCTAATAAAGGTATTTTGGTCGAACCGGCTCCGTCCGCGACCCTGAAACAGATCTAACAC
>JACQHO010000120.1 GCA_016198945.1 Nitrospirota bacterium
GACCCGGGAGAGATGGGCCAATGAGAACTCCAGGCCGATTGTAAACAGAAGCATCACAACGCCCACTTCGGCCAGAAGCTTGACCTGTTCCACGTCGTCGATCAAGTTGAAGCCGTAGGGACCCACCATCGCTCCGGCCATCAAAAATCCGATGATCGACGGAAGATGGAGCCGCTGGAAGACCAGGACGACCAGGATCGAAAACCCGAAAATGATCACTAAATCCTGTAGAAATTCAATATGCGGCATGAATCCGCCTCCGCGTTGTTTATACCATATCATATTTTAAAAGGATCGTCTCCCCGAAACAAAAAATTGCCTCTTGAACTTGTGGAAAGGATCGTCGTAAAATGACGGGAAGCGAACCCACGAACGGATCATCAACCTCAAAGGAGCCGACGATGATTTCCGTAAAGAAAGATCGGATGCGTCCGACGTTTTTCCTGTCCATGGCATTCCTGCTTGCTTCCTGGCTTTCCGGTTCCGTCGCGCTGGGAGGGTCCTTCGAAATCTGGGTCGCGAACCAGGGTCTCGACAAAATCCAGATCATCGACGGGGAATCGCTCAAAGTAACGGCCGAAATCGAGGCCGATGCCGACGGCAAGCCGGCCACCTCGAAACCCCATATGATTCTCTTCAGCCCCGATTACAAATATGCCTATGTGGCCAACGTGGGCTCGGCCCCCAAAACGAACAACATTCTCGTCATCCGGGCCTCCGATCGAAAGATCGTCGCGACGCTGCCTTCGGGACCGGTCACGCATGCCGTGACGCCTTCCCCGGACGGCAAACGGGCCTTCGCGACCAGCGTGGGCGGCGACACGTTGATTGAAATCCTGACCGACGCCTCCAAGGAAAGTTTCGCGGTCGGACGGGAGATCCCGGTCGGCGACGGGCCGGGCAACGTCAAGGACCGTCCGATCTGCGTCTTCTTTTCGGCCGACTCCCGCAAAGTCTACGTGACCAACGGAGGAGACCCGGCGGCGGTGGACCCCCTTTCCACCGGCTCGGTCTCGATCATCGATGTGGAGAGTGGAAAACAACTGAAGCAGTTTTCCAATGTCGGGCAGGAGGCCTGCGGCCTGGCCCTCTCCAAGGACGGCGGAAGAATTTATATCAACGTCGGCGGTTACGTCAACGTCTACGCAACGATCGACACCAAAACGGACACGGTGATCCGGCAGGGAAATTCGGGGGGATATGATTCCCATGGAATTCGTCTGTCTCCGGACGGAAAGGAGCTTTGGCTGGCCAACCGGTTGAGCAACAGCATAACGATCGTCGACGCTTCGACCGACAAAATTACGGCCCGGATCACGGAAGCGGGGGACCGGCCGGATCTGATCGATTTTTCGCCCGACGGCAGCCGCGCGTTTTTGACGCTGCGTGGACAGGCCGTCACCAAAACGGTCCATGATGTCACGGGAAAGGAGCCCGGACTGGCCGTGATCGAGGTAAAGGATCGTAAACGAACCGCGCACGTGGCGCTGGAAGGCGACCCGCACGGTCTCGCGGTTCGTCCCAAATAACGTGCGGACCCCTCGATCATGATCACCCCGGAGGCCTTGGCCGGATATATTCAGACGGCGCTGACGGACGCAAAGGTGACGGTGACCGACCGAACCGGCACGCTGGATCATTTCATGATCCGCGTTGTTTCAAACGGGTTTCAAGGGAAAAACCTGCTGGACCGTCACCGCCTGATTTACCAGGCCTTAAACGAACCGATGAAGGACGGCCGGATTCATGCGGTCGAGATCAAGGCGGTCACCCCGGACGAAGCGTAATTTAACAGGAGGCACTGATGTCGGACTCGATTCACCCCATTGAAGAAAACATTAAAAAGGAAATTCGGGAAAACACGATTTTAATCTACGGCAAAGGCACCAAAGAAGCGCCGCGCTGCGGCTTCACGCTGGAGACGATCCAGTTCTTCGAAAAATACGGCTACCCCTACCAGGTGATTGATGTCCTAAACGACATGCCGAAACGGGAGGCGCTCTCCAAGATCACCAACTGGCCCACGCTGCCGAAGGTCTTCATCGGCGGTGAGTTCTACGGCGACACCGATATCCTTGACGAGATGGAAAAAAAGGGCGAGGTCAAACCGCTGCTCGACCGGGTTTTTCAGAAGAAATAAGCCTTTCAATAACGACCCTCCGGATTCCTCCGGAGGGTCGTTTTTTCGGAAAAACCGGGAACCTTTTCCTACCCCAAGCGTCTTAGCGGTTGAACGGTCTAATTCCGGGAGTCAAGGCTCACCGCTCATGATGCCCCTTCAACTGAATCGAGAGGAAACCGTGACCCAAGAGGACGACCGCAGCTTCTTTGAAGCAAAGGTGATCAGCCTTTTGGATCAACTCTATGGGGCCGCGATACGGTTGGTGAAGAACCGGGAGGATGCGGAGGACTTGGTGGCCGAGGCTGTCACCAAAGCCTGGACCTCCCGGCGCGCTCTATAAGGATCCGGAAAGTTTCCGGCCATGGATCTTTCGAATCTTGACGAACACGTTCATCAGCGACTGTCGCAAGCGGGCGGTCCGTCCGCAGACCGAGACGTTTTCGGAAAACCCGTCCGATGCCGAGACCGCTTTTTCACTCTTCGAAGAACTCCATCAGCCTTTCCTTTTTGGGTGGGGCAACCCGGAGAAGGAGTTCTTAAACAAACTGCTTCGGGAGGATCTCATGAAAGCGATGGACGCTCTTCCCGAGCTTTTTCGGATCGTAGTAATGCTTTCGGACCTGGAAGGTTTCTCCTATCATGAAATGGCCGAAATATTGAAGGTCCCGGTGGGAACGGTCCGGTCGCGGCTCGCACGCGGACGCGGACTTCTGCAAAAGGCTTTATGGCGGCATGCAAAAGAGGCCGGGCTGATCAAAGAATCCAAAAAGTCGAGTGAGAGGCTCTATGAAAAAGATAAAAACGATCGGTTGTGAAGAGGCCTTGAAGCATCTGCTGACCTATCTGGACCGGGAGTTGGGCCCGGTCAAGCGCCGCGAGGTGGAGCATCACATCGAGATCTGCCGAACCTGCTTCTCGCGAGCGGAGTTCGAAAAGTTGCTGAAGACCCAGATCCGGGAGGCGGGACGTGAAACGGCCGGCGCCGAATTCGAAAACAAGATCAAGACGCTCCTGGGCCGATTCTAAAAAACATCAAACCGAAACAAATACAGGAGGGAGACGCGCCATGAAGATCAGACTTTATCAACCATGGATCATTCTATCCGGCATTCTCATTGTCGCGGGCTGTGCCGCTCCGACAACAAAACCGCAGGCCACCCTTTATGATCGTCTGGGCGGAAAACCGGCCATCACGGCCGTGGTGAGCGACTTCATCGACCTGGTAGGGCAGGACGCGCGGGTCCTTCATTCGCCCGCGCCGGCTCGTGTCCCCGTCATCAAGACCCTTCTCGTGGAGATGGTCTGTCAGGCCAGCGGCGGGCCCTGTACTTACAGCGGCCGGGACATGAAAAAGACCCATGCCGGAATGGGAATCAGCAACGCCGAGTTTGAGGCCGTGGTGGATGATCTGGTGAAGACCCTAAACCAGTATAAAGTGCCGGAGATGGAAAAGAACGATCTGCTGGCGCTTCTGGCTCCGATGCGCAAGGACATCGTCGAGACGCCGTAAATGAATGTTTGGGACGATCTTAGATCGTTTCCATAAACAAAAGGAGAACAACCATGGTTGCTTTCATCGGAGACAAAAAGGATTCAATCTTCCAGGCCGTTTCTCAGATGTACACCGATGTCGCAAGCTGTCCGAACCGGCAGTTTCATTTCCCGACCGGCCGGCCGGCCTGCCTCTTCGTCGGCTACCCCAGAAAACAACTGGATGCCATTCCCGAAACGGCCGTGGAATCGTTTGCGGGCGTAGGTTATCCGTTCTCCGTTGGCGCGATTAAAGAAGGGGATCGTGTTCTGGACATCGGATCCGGTTCCGGAACGGATGTTCTGATTGCATCCGCTTTAACCGGCCCGCGCGGAAAGGTCTACGGCCTGGACATGACCGATGCGATGCTTTCAAAGGCCCGCGCGAATGCGGAAAAGATGGGGGCCGTCCATGTTGAATTTGTGAAGGGGAACGCCGAGACGATCCCGCTTCCCGATGCCTCCGTCGATATCATCACCAGCAACGGCGTCTTGAACCTCGTCCCGGACAAACCGAAGGCCTTTTCTGAAATCTTCCGCGTGCTCCGTCCCGGCGGGCAGATCCAGATTTCGGATATCGTACTGGGGAAACCCATCAAAGAGTCTTCCCGAGAAAACCCGCAGCTCTGGGCCGAGTGCATCGTGGGCGCGGTATTGGAGGAGGACTATCTTGAGCTGTTCCGCGCCGCCGGTTTTAAGGATGTAAAGGTGATTGGCGAGCTGGACTATTTTTCAAAAAGTGCGGAGGCCGACACACGCGAGGTGGCCGCAAAGTACGGGGCGAAGACCGTCGTGATCAAAGGAAGCAAGCCGTCTTGACGGCGGCTTCCTTATCCACGACTGACCCGGTTGCGGCCGGTCTCCTTGCTCCGGTAGAGCACATCGTCGGCGGTCTTGAGGAGATGATCCATGGTGTGGATCCGTTCGTCGGGGTAGGCGGCCGCGCCGATGCTGATCGTCATGTGAATCGTCGTCCCGCGCTCAACCGTAAAGTCCTGCTGCTCCACCTGTTTCCTCAACAACTCGGCCTTGGCCAATGCCCCCTGGATGTCGGTCTGCGGCAGAATCACCAGAAATTCCTCTCCCCCGCTGCGGGCGAGAATATCCGGCTCGCGGAAGTTTTTCTGGAACAGGTCCGAGATCTGGCGCAGCGCTTCATCCCCCGCGAGATGTCCGTAGCGGTCATTCACCTCCTTGAAGAAATCAAGATCGATCGCCAGACAGGAAAGCGGGAGGCCGAACCGCATGCTTCGCGAGAATTCGGCCTTCAGTTCCTCCATCACATGCCGCCGGTTATACAGTCCGGTCAACTCATCCGTGATCGCCATCTCCTCCAGACGGCGGGTCGTCTCGTACAACAGGCGCCGGCTGTTTTCCAACGCCCCGACGATCTCGGAAAAGGTTCCGGCCAAATCTTCAATTTCATCCCCCGTCTGAATGTCCATCCTGGGCAGCACATAAGGGGCAACGGGCTTCTGTCTGTCCATGGGAAGCGCCTGGATTCCTTGGAGGATCTCGCGCGCATGGGCCTGGAAAAGGGTGATCGGCCGGACGATCGTCCGGATCACCAGAACCGCCAGGACCACGAGAATCAGCACGCCCATGCCGGCCGAAAGCGCGGTCCATCGCAGCAAGGATCGCAACGGCTCATAGGTTTCCGTCGGATTCTGACTGGTAAAGATATACCAGCGCTGCTCGCCCAGGCTTCTGGCGCTGAGATTCTCAATTTTCAAGTCGACCGGGGCAAAACCGTTAATCGCCTCCCGTCCCGGATAATGGACATCGTTCTTCGTGGTGCTCCAGCCGTCCTGATCCTTGAAAATCCCTTGAGACAGCAACTTGGACAGGGTGTGGTTTTTGATCTGGAAAATAGGACAGAACAGGAGCGAACCATCCGATGCGGCCAACATCGTATGATCCGTCTTCCCGATCCGGACGTCCGTGACGGACTTGAACAACCGATCCACCGTGTGAATCAGAAGGAGAACGCCCGCGATCTTTCCATCGCGATGAACCGGGACCGCCATGTTCAGTGTGTAGGCCGACAGGATCGTGTCCAGGGTAATGTCTCCGATGAACAGTTTTCCCTTTCCCCCATCAAAGGCCGCTTCCCATTCGATCTCCCCCCGGTAGGTGTAGCGGGTCGCCCGCTCCGGAGGAGAAGCGGCGACGACCGTTCCCTCCCGGTCGGTTAAGACGAGAAGGTGATACTGCTTGGGATCGCGCCGGCGAAACTCTTCCAGCGCATCGGCCGCCCGGCGATTCATCGCCCCAATATCCACGGATGAATTCGAGCGGGCGGATGCGCGATCAATGAACGCGCGAATCTGATCGGGGTTCATCCCCTCGTATTTTCGATCCGCATCGGCCGCCGATTCGACCAACCGATCCGATTGGGCCAGTCCGACGGCCTTATCAAGAAGATCCTGGATCAGCAGACCCAGCTTGACTCCCGTCTCATGCGCCAAGGATTGAAAGGTCGAACCCATTGTTTCCGTGATCGTATTCCGTTGTGAATAATAACTCAGGGAAAACCCCAGTATCATGGGAAGAAGGCCTACAACGATGGAGGCCAGAACCAACTTTCGAAAAATGTTTAACCTGCTCAGGGGTTTCGACACGGTCGTATTCCCGTTATTGGGATTTTAAAGATAAACATGCCCTTCCAACCTGACACTTTAGTTTAACATTTTTCACGAATTTGTCTATAGATTTCAGGCTATAATGATTCACGGACGCTCGCCCACAAACGGGGGGGGGCACAAGGGAAGAATTACGAATAAAGAAAGTGGGTAAAAATAAAAAGGGCCGCGAACCGGCCCTTTTTATTTTTGGCTCCCCGGGCAGGGATCGAACCTGCGACCTAGCGGTTAACAGCCGCTCGCTCCGCCAATTGAGCTACCGGGGAATAAGGTTGAATGATACGTTTATAAATTCAGATAATCGGTCTGAGTGGTAGACATTGTATTCGGACAACCGCGGGAAGTCAAGCCGTAGGGGTGCTGTTTGCCGCGCCCCTACTTTCCTTCAATGAGCATCCGGTCGGGGTCCTCGAGACGCTGGATAACGCTGTTTAAAAACCGCGCGGCCTCGGCGCCGTGGATCACACGGTGATCAAATGTGAGCGAAAGCGGAAGCATCC
>JACQHO010000121.1 GCA_016198945.1 Nitrospirota bacterium
ATCGGCGCCGGTCTGGGCGGCGGAAGCAGCGATGCGGCCGCCACGCTCCACGGTCTTTGCCGCCTGTTTCGGTTGAATCCCCCCCGGGCCGAACTCGCCGCACTGGGAAAGACCCTCGGCAGCGATGTCCCCTTTTTTTTTGGCGGACCGACTGCCTGGGTGTCCGGTGTCGGCGATAAGGTTCGCCCGGCTCCTTTAGGGAAAAACCTCTGGGCGGTGGTGGTGAATCCCGGTTTTGAGGTTTCGACCGCGCGGGTCTATTCCGATCTGGATCGCCTCCGGCCCGAAGGACCGGCCGGCCGGTCGGCAGGCGAGGCGGTCCGGAAGGCCGTTCTCAAAAAAATAAGGTTGACTTTGGGTCGAAATCAGAATAAAATCTCGTCCGTTAAAAGCAAGGCCTTCCCGCTGACGAAACGATCATTATCCCTCCACAATGACCTGGAAGTGATCACGATCAGACGATATCCGGTCATTGAGACCATCAAGGAGCGCCTCTGTTCCTTGGGAGCGAAGGGGGTCTTGATGTCCGGAAGCGGGCCGACCGTTTTCGGACTGTTTCGGGATGGTTCATCGGCGCGTTCCGCGGCGGCGGCCCTTCGTCGGGACAACGCAGGCGCGCGGGCCGACCGGGGCGGAAACTGGATGATTCGAGCGGCGCGGCTGCTGAACCAATCGCCTTGGTAAAAACGTCAAACGGGATATTCGGAGGTCGTCCAACGGTAGGACAGCAGCCTTTGGAGCTGCGAATTGGGGTTCGAGTCCCTACCTCCGAACCATTCGACTCGCTCCGCTTTCTCATGTGAACGGGGATTGAAATGTTGAACGAGCTTAAGCTGATTTCGGGCAATTCCAATATTCCGCTGGCCAAGGAGATTTGTGATCACCTCGGAATCGCCCTGGGCGCGGCGACGGTCTCGGCTTTCAGCGACGGTGAGATTCTGGTCCGGATTGAGGAGAACGTGCGCGGGATGGATGTGTTTGTGGTTCAGTCCTGCTCCGATCCGGTCAACAAGAACATCATGGAACTCCTCATCATGATCGACGCGCTTAAGCGTTCTTCCGCCCGTCGGATTACGGCCGTCATTCCTTATTACGGCTACGCGCGGCAGGACCGCAAGGATCAGCCGCGGGTCCCGGTGACGGCGAAACTGGTCGCAGACCTGATCACCACGGCCGGGGCCGACAAGGTGCTGACGATGGATCTTCACGCCGGACAGATCCAGGGCTTTTTTAACATCCCGGTCGACCATCTCTATGCGACGCCGGTGATTCTGAATTACCTGCGGGCCATGGATTTGAAAGACCTGGTGGTGGTGTCGCCGGACGCCGGCGGCGTGGAGCGGGCGCGCGCGTTTGCGAAGCGGCTCAACGCGAACCTGGCGATCATCGACAAGCGGCGGGAGGGGCCGAATCAGGCCAAGATCATGAATATCATCGGAGACGTGGACAGCCGCGACGTGCTGCTTCTGGACGACATGATCGACACCGCCGGGACGATTGCCCAGGGCGCCCAGGCCTGCGCCGATAAGGGCGCCCGCCGCGTTCTGGCCGGCTGTTCGCATGCCGTTTTGTCCGGACCGGCCTTGCAGCGTCTCAACGACTCGGTCATTGATCAGGTGATCGTGACCAACACGATTCCCATGGCCGGGAAGGATCAGGTCTGTAAAAAAATCAAGGTGCTGTCCGTCGCCCCGCTGCTGGGGGAGGCGATTCGTCGGATTCATAATGAAGAATCGGTCAGCTCGTTGTTCGTGTAACCGTTAAATCGAACCTTCAAAGGAGTGCATCATGCAGCGTATGGATTTGGAAGCGGATCAGCGTCAGAAGAGCGGGAAGGGGGCGGCGCGGACCATCCGACGGACCGGACGGATTCCGGCCGTGCTGTACGGCGACGGGAAATCAAGCCCGTTGAGCCTTCACCCGGCGGACCTGATCAGGATTTTAAAATCGGAGTCGGGGGAAAACGCGTTGATCAACCTGAAGATCAAGGGTGAAAAATCGGTCGAGACGAAAACGGCGATCCTCCGGGACTTTCAAAAAGATCCCGTCACCGGCGGCATCCTGCATGCGGATCTGTTCGAGATCAACATGAACAAGGCGATCCGGGTGCGGGTTCCCATCCTGGTCCAGGGAGACCTGCCGGAAGGCGTCAAGGAAGGCGGCGTGCTTCAGCACAATCTCCGGGAGATCGAGATCGAATGTCTTCCGTCCATGATTCCGGACCATCTCGACGTCGACGCGGCGCACCTGAAGATCGGCGAGTCGATCCATGTGAGGGATCTTTCGGTGCAGCAGGGGATCCGGGTTCTGGAAGACAAGGATCTGGCGGTCATCTCGGTGGCGGCCCCGATGTCGGAGGCCAAGCTGGAAGAGATCCTGGCCGGCACGCCGGCCGAGACGAAGGAGCCGGAGGTGATCGGGAAGAAGAAGGAAGAAGAGGGTGAAGCGGGGGCCGAGGCCGAGGCCGCCGGAAAACCGGGTGAAAAAGCGGAGGCCAAAGGCGAGGCCAAGGCTCCGAAAGCGGGCGGCAAGGAAGAGAAGAAGGAGTCCGGAGCGAAGGGTTAATATTGAAGATCTTTGTGGGGCTTGGAAATCCCGGTACGGAGTACCGGCACAGCCGTCACAACATCGGGTTCAGGGTGGTGGACGCCTTTGCGAAGTCCCTGGCTGTTTCCTTTCGGAAGTCGTCCCCGCGGATGGTCACCGCCGCGGGCGTGGTCCGCGATCGAAGTCGGAACGACGAACGGGTCATCCTGGTCAAACCCCAGACCTATATGAATCGCAGCGGGTCCGCCGTTCTGGATGTGCTCCGGGAAACCGAAGCCGGTCCGTCGGATATTGTGGTGATTCACGACGATCTGGATCTGGACCTCGGACGTCTTCGGCTGAAGTCCAAGGGGGGGCATGGCGGTCATCGCGGGGTTCAGTCGCTTATCGCATCACTGCAGACCCACCAGTTCTACCGTCTCCGTGCGGGGATCGGCCGTCCGCCGGCGCATCAAGCGGCGGACGCCTATGTCCTCTCGGAGTTTCTTCCTGAAGAACGACCCATCGTCGAGGAAATGATCGAGCGGTCCGTCCGGGTTCTGGACTGTTTTATCAAGGAAGGGCCGGAGGCGACCATGAACCGGTTTCATCAATAGGATCATCATGGGGACGGATTTGAAATCTGTCCCCATGATGAACGGATAAGGAGATGTCAAGAATGGATTTGTTAAGCGGGTCGATCCTATTTGCCGTGATCAGCGGGGCCGCCGCCGTGGTCTACGGGTTCGTCGCGGCGCGCTGGGTTCTGGCCTTGCCGGCCGGGAATGACCGGATGCAGGAAATCGCAAAGGCCATTCAGGAGGGCGCCCAGGCCTTCTTAAACCGCCAGTACACCACCATCGGCGGCGTCGGGCTGGTGCTGTTCGTCCTGCTGGGGGCCATGCTGGGGGCCAAGACCGCGATCGGGTTCCTGATCGGCGCGGTCGCATCGGCCGCGGCGGGTTATATCGGGATGAACATCTCGGTCCGGGCGAATGTCCGCACGGCCGAGGCCGCGAAGAAGGGGCTTGCGGCCGGCTTTGCCGTGGCCTTTCGCGGCGGGTCCGTCACCGGCCTTCTGGTGGTCGGCCTGGGACTCCTGTCGGTGGCCGGATACTACGGGATTTTAGTCGCCTTGGCGCCGGCCGGGGAGAAGGTGGACATCACGCCGCTGGTCGGCCTGGGATTCGGGGGCAGCCTGATCAGCATCTTCGCCCGTCTGGGCGGGGGCATCTTCACGAAGGCCGCGGACGTGGGCGCGGATCTGGTCGGGAAAGTGGAGGCCGGAATACCGGAGGATGATCCCCGCAACCCGGCCGTGATCGCCGACAACGTGGGCGACAACGTCGGGGACTGCGCCGGAATGGCGGCCGATCTGTTCGAGACCTATGCCGTGACGATCATTTCCACGATGCTCCTGGGAGTTCTCGTATTCGAGGATGCCCCGGCCGCGCTGGTCTATCCGCTGGTCGTGGGCGGGATCTCGATCTTTACCTCGATCATCGGCTCCTTTTTTGCCCGGATCGGGAGCAAGGGCTACATCATGGGCGCGCTGTACAAGGGCCTTGCGGTTTCCGGGGTCCTCTCGGCCGTTGCGATCTATCCCGCGACGGTTTTAATCGTCCCGGGACTGGACGGGGTCGATCCCAACCGCATTTACGGAACGGTGCTGGTCGGACTGATCGTGACGGCGGCCCTCGTGATGATCACGGAGTATTACACCTCGACCGCTTTCGGACCGGTCCGGGCGATTGCAAAGGCCTCGACCACCGGCCATGGAACGAACATCATCGCCGGCCTGGCTCTCAGCATGAAGGCGACGGCGCTTCCCGTGCTCGTCATCGCCGCGGGGGTTTTGGCCTCGTTTCATCTCGCCGGTCTGTACGGCGTGGCCGTGGCGGCCGTGGCAATGCTCTCGATGACCGGAATGGTGGTGGCGCTGGATGCCTACGGCCCGATCACGGATAATGCCGGCGGAATCGCCGAGATGGCCGGGCTGGACAAGAGCGTCCGGGCCGTGACCGATCCGCTGGATGCCGTCGGTAATACCACGAAGGCCGTGACCAAGGGATACGCCATCGGCTCGGCCGGTCTGGCCGCGATCGTTCTCTTTGCATCCTACACCCAGGA
>JACQHO010000116.1 GCA_016198945.1 Nitrospirota bacterium
CGGTCGGCCGGGCCAACGTCGGTATTGCGGAGTACGAGGATTTCATTCAGACCGATGCCGCGATCAATCCCGGGAACTCGGGCGGGGCGCTGGTCAACGTCCGCGGGGAGTTGATCGGGATCAACACGGCTATCTTCAGCCAGAGCGGGGGATATATGGGCGTCGGGTTCGCCGTTCCGAGCAACATGGCCAAGTCTGTCATGGACAATCTGGTCAGGAGCGGAAAGGTTGTGAGGGGCTGGCTGGGGATTTCGATCCAGGACGTCACGCCGGATCTGGCCAAACAGTTTGCGCTTCCGGACGCCAGGGGGGCTCTCGTAACCGATGTGATGGAAAGCAGCCCCGCGGCCAAGATTGGTTTGCAACAAGGGGATGTGATTGTTTCCTATGACGGCAAGCCGGTTGAAAATCCCGGAAGCCTTCGTAACCACGTTGCCCAGACCGGTGTTGGGAAAAAAGTGAAGATCGGTGTCATCCGGAATAAAAAAGAACGGGAGTTCGAAGTCATGATCTCGGAACAACCCGGGGAAATCGGCGGGCGTGGAGAGGAAGAATCCGCCGCATCTTCGGATGCGGAGGTCAGCACCGCCCTATCGGGCATCGAGGTGACCGATTTAACGCCGGATCAGGCCCGGCGCCGGGGTTTGTCCAGAGCCGTCAAAGGGGTGGTGATCACCCGGGTCGAGCCGGGCAGCATGGCCATGGAGGCCGGTCTTCATGAAGGCGATATCATCGTGGAGATGAATCGTCAGTCCGTCCGATCGGTCAAGGATTATAATCGTCTGGCATCCAGGGTGGGAAAGCAGGATACGGTTTTGCTCCTGGTGAACCGGCAGGGAAGGACGAGCTATTTTGCCATCAAGCCTTAAACGAGAGTTCAGGGAGATGATGCATAGGATTTGTTGAAAAAGTCCTCGCAGGAGGACTTTTTCATTTAACGGGTGCGATGGGTTTGCAACGAAAGCAGGATGGATGATGAAAAAAGTCGGAGTTGCATTAAGCGGCGGGGCGGCACGCTGCGTCGCCCATCTGGGTGTTCTGGATGTTTTCAACAAGGCCGGCGTCCCGATCCATCTCCTTTCCGGAACCAGCGGAGGCGGACTGGTGGGGGCGCTCTACGCCTCCGGGCGGTATTCAATCGATGAGCTTATCCGCAGAGTGAGTGAGTTGAAGTGGCGGCAGGTGACGCGGCCGGTCGTCTCAAGGTGCGGCCTGCTCAGCAGCGACCGGATCGGCGGGTTTGTGCGTCAATTCATCGGAAATGCGACCTTTGATCAGATGGCGATTCCGCTGGCGGTGGTCGCAACCGACATGCTGAGCGGGAAAAAGGCGGTTCTGCAAGAGGGGGAAGTCTCAACAGCCGTCCAGGCGAGCTGCAGCCTGCCGATCGTTTTTAAGCCGACGATGCATGGGGGTCGCCTCCTGATTGACGGCGGATACGTGAGCCAGATTCCGGTCCTGGCCGCGAAAGAAGCTCTGGGGGCCGATTTCGTGATCGCGGTGGACGTCAATTACGGCGGGATGGACGGGGCCGGCACGCCTCAAAATATGATCCAGATCGCGATTCACCTCGCTTCCCTTTGGGCCCGGAAAAATGCGGAGGAAGAGGAGCGATATGCGGACGGCCTGGTGCGTGTGAATGTTTCGGGAATCGGATTAACCGATCTCCATCAGGGACCGGAACTCTTAAAGCGGGGCCGTCTTGCGGCCCAGGCATCATTACCATGGCTCGAAAAAAGACTGGCCGGCCTTTCCTGAGAAGATTTAAGGATTCGGTTTGTTTGACGGACCGGAGGCAAGATGTTATGATAATTAAAGGAAATCAAACGCCCTGGTGCTTTTTACAGCAGGACGGGAACGGAGGCCGTTATGGTCATACGTATTGTTTTTTTGTTCTTATGCGGTTTGGCGGGTCTGTATCTTTTTTTCAACGGTTTGGAAGTCAGGGAGTATTACATTATCGGTGTTGTGGGAGGACTTCTAACCGCGGCCTTGGGACTCCTCCTTGAAAATGCGATCCGACGTGTTCCCTTGGGAGTGGTCCTCGGTGCGATGGCCGGTTTTCTTTCAGGAATCGTGGCGGCCGGGGTTATCGGTTTCACGGTGGGAGCCCTTCTCCCGGATCTTCCAACCGCCCGTCTTCCACTCCAGATTTTTCTTCTTTTGATCTTCAGTTATTTGGGCGTGACCATCGGTATGAAGATCGGGCGGGAGTTTCAGACACGGGGGACCGCCGGGCCGATCCGGACCTCTCCCGGCGAGGTGAGCAACAAAATTCTGGACACCAGCGTCATCATCGAGGGACGCATTGCGGATCTGTGCGAAACCGGATTTTTGGAGGGAACGTTTGTCGTTCCTCAATTCATCCTGCATGAGCTCCAGCACATCGCCGATTCCTCGGACTCAATGAAGCGGGCGCGGGGCCGGCGGGGGCTGGATGTCCTCCACCGGATTCAAAAAATGGTGGATATCGATGTCCGGATCGTCGAGAACGATTTTCCCCATATCCGGAATGTGGACGCGAAACTGGTCGCGCTGGGAAAAGAGATGGACGCCAGGATCATCACCAACGACCTGAATCTCAACAAGGTGGCCGAATTGCAAGGGGTCCGAGTTCTGAACATCAACGAATTGTGCAACGCGCTCAAGCCGGTGGTCCTTCCGGGGGAGGTCCTGCGCGTCTTCATTTTGAAGGAGGGCAAAGAGTCGGGACAGGGCGTGGCCTATTTGGATGACGGCACGATGATCGTCGTGGACAACGCGAAACGGCTGATCGGGAAAAATGTGGATGTGATCGTGACGAGCGTGCTTCAGACCACGGCCGGACGAATGATCTTTACGCGGTTGCGCGACGGCGGTGAAAAGGAAAAGGAAGAAATTCATGTCACCCGTGAACATGCATAACGCGCCGCATTTCCGGATCGGCATCCCGACGACATGACCCCCCGTGTCACGGCGGTGATCCCGGCGGCCGGTTTCGGCCGAAGGATGGAGGTTTCCACCCCGAAGCAGTTTCTTCTTCTGGATGGCGTCCCGGTTCTGGTTCATACCCTGAGGGTCTTTGAAGTCTCGCCCCTGATCCATGATGTCTGTCTTGTCGTTCCTCCCGGGATGGAACCCTCCTGTCGCGTGGAGTTGATCGATTCCTACGGTCTTAAAAAAGTGAGCCGGATCGTCCCGGGCGGCGAGACCCGTCAGGCGTCCGTCTATCAGGGGCTGATGAAGACCTCTCCGGACGCGGATCAGGTCGTCGTGCATGACGGGGTCCGGCCCTTTTTGACGACCGAGCTGCTCCAACGGCTTCTGGAGGCCGCGAAGGACGGGACCGGAGTGATTGCGGCCGTGCCGTTGAAAGACACGCCGAAAGAGATTCGTGAAGATGGAACCATTGTTTCGACTCCGGATCGCGCCCGGTTGGTCCTCGCCCAGACACCCCAGGTTTTTTCAAGGAAGGTCTTGATGGAGGCCCATCAAAAAGCGTATGCTGACGGTGTCCTCGGCACGGATGATTCCGCATTGGTCGAGCGGTTGGGCCATCCGGTGCGGATGATCGAGGGGAGCTGGGATAATATCAAGATTACGACCCCGGAGGATCTTCGCTGGGCCGAGAGAATCCTGGAGATGCGGCAACCTGGAATCGGGAGGAAATGACCGGATGCTTCCAAAAATCCGCACCGGCATCGGTTACGACATTCATCCCCTGGTTGAAAACCGGCCGTTGATCCTCGGCGGGATTGAGATCCCATACGCCAAGGGCCTGGCGGGTCATTCGGATGCCGACGTCCTCACACATGCCGTGGCCGACGCCTTGCTGGGCGCCGCCGGCGAAGGGGACCTCGGACGGCATTTCCCGGACACCGATCCGAAATACAAAGGCATTCCCAGTCTTCTCCTCCTCGAAAAGGTCCGGGACATCTTGAAAGAGGGCGGGTATGCCATTCTGAATATCGATACGGTCGTGATCGCCCAGGCACCCAAGCTGACGCCGCACATGGACCGCATCCGGGCCCGGATTGCCAAGACGCTCGGGTTGGAGGAAGACGCCGTGAACGTCAAGGCCAAAACGGCCGAGGGACTGGATTCGATCGGACGGGGCGAAAGCATCGCGGCGCAGGCCGTCTGCACAATCGTCGGGGAATCCTAAAATGTTTGCCGTGATCCGACGCGATTTTCAGGTCGTTTTCGAACGGGACCCGGCCGCCACCAGCCGCCTGGAGGTCCTATTGACCTATGCCGGTTTTCATGCCATTGTATGCCACCGGATCGCGCATCGCCTCCGGTTGTGGGGCGTCCCGGTGCTTCCACGGCTGATTGCAACCCTCGCCCGCTGGATCACGGGCATAGAGATTCATCCCGCGGCCCGAATCGGCAACGGTTTTTTCATCGATCACGGGATGGGCGTCGTGATCGGGGAGACGAGCGAGATCGGGAATGACGTCACCTTGTTCCAGGGCGTGACGCTGGGCGGAACCGGGAAAGAGCGGGGAAAGCGGCATCCCACCCTGGGCGATCATGTGGTGGTCGGGGCGGGGGCGAAAGTCCTGGGCGCCATCACGATCGGGGATCATGTCAAGATCGGCGCCAACTCGGTGGTGTTGCGGTCCGTGCCGCCGCACGCCACGGTGGTGGGGATTCCGGGAAAAATTATCAAGGCGCTGAGCGATGAGGCGCCCGAGGTCCGGATGGACCATATCAATATCCCGGATCCCATCGCGGAACGTCTTGAGGCGCTGGAACGGATGATCTTGGATTTAAAGAAGCGACTGGATGAAACCGCGGCTGAACGTCTTCAAAAACCGAAAGGGGACCGCCCGTGAAAGGTAAAATCCTGCTGGTCGATGACACCGAATTTTACCAGAAGGCGTACAAAACCAAGCTGCTGGCCGAGGGTTACCTTGTCACCACGGCCAACAACGGCGTCGAGGCGATCAAGGCGCTCTCGACCGACAAGCCGGACCTGATCCTCCTGGATCTGATGATGCCGGTGATGGATGGTTTCAAGGTATTACAGACCGTGAAAGCGGACAACAATTTAAAAGAGATCCCGGTCGTGGTTTTCTCGGCCAAGGGGAATTCCGATGAGATCGGGAAGGCGATCGGGGCCGGCGCGGCCGACTTCCTGGTCAAGGCGACCACCACCCCCAACAAAGTTGTCGAAAAAATAAAGCAGGTCATGACAAAATAAAAGTCCGCTCGTTAATAAAGAACCTTTACCAAGCACAGCCCCCGGGGAGGGGCCGTCGGACCGCTGAACCGGCGGTCTTTTTTCTGGATCAGCGTTTTCATCTCTCCGGGGTCGCGACGCCCTCTTCCGACTTCCACCAGCGTTCCCACGATGGTCCGGACCATCTGTTGTAAAAAACGATCCGCCTCAATCGTAATGCAGAGCGTTTGTTCCTCCCGAGTGAGGACCAGCCGTCGGATCGTGCAGATCGCCGTCCGGCCTTTTTTCTCCTTGCGATCCGCCGATTTGTCCGTTCCCTGAAACGAACGGAAGTCACGCCTGCCCAGCAACGCCCTTGCGGCCGACCTCATGCGCCGGATGTTTAAAGCAGGGTAGACGGTCCAGATATATTGGCGGCCGATGGCCGGGGCATGCCGGCGGTTCAAAATCCGGTAGCGATAGATCTTGCCGATGGCCGAATAGCGCGCATGAAAACGATCCGGAACGTTACGGACATCCCGGATAACAATGTCCTCGGGAAGCAGGCTGTTCAAGGCGCTCTGCCATTCCCGGGGCTGGAGCCGGGCCCGGGTCTTGAAATGGGCCGCCTGGCCTTCGGCATGGACGCCGGCATCGGTCCGTCCCGCGCCGATCACCGTGATCGGTTCTCCTGCGATCTTCGCCGCGGCATCTTCAATCGTCCCTTGAAGAGTCGGAAGATTCGGCTGACGCTGCCAGCCGTGATACCTTGAGCCGTCGTATTCGATCACCAGCTTGATGTTTGGCATGACCGGTCAGGAAATCGGTTTGAGCGACGAGAGATAGGTCCGCAGTCCCTGAAAGAGCGATTCGGCGATCGCCTGTCGGTAGGGGCCCTGTCGGAGGAGCTGTTCCTCCGCCGGGTTGCTGATGAAGGAAACTTCGGCGAGGATGCTCGGCATGTTGGAGTTCAACAGGACATAAAACGGGGCCCGTTTCACGCCGTGATCCACCACGTCGTAGTCGTACCGGCTGCCCATCGTGGTCTGAAACGACCGGCGGGTGAAATGGGCGAGTGTTTGGGATTGGTCGAGGTTATACTCCCGGCCGAGGTCGAACAAGATCTGCTTGACCGTCCGGTCCAGACTGCCGAGCGATTTCAACGAAACATTATTCTCACGCGCGGCCACGGCCATGGCATGGCGGTCGGAGGATTGACCGAGATGGTAAACTTCGATGCCGCGGGTGGCGCGTTGCGGATGCGAGTTGACATGGATCGAGACGAAGAGGTCGGCTTTTTTTGAATTGGCGATCAAGGTCCGGTCGTCGAGCGGAATAAAGGTGTCGTCCTGCCGGGTCATGATCACCTTTTTCCCCATTCGATCCCGGATCAGACTTCGAAGCCGGAGGCCGATATCCAGTACGATATCCTTTTCGGTCAGTCCGGTTCTTCCGATCGCGCCCGGATCCTTTCCGCCATGACCGGGATCCAGCACGATGGTTCGAACATCGATCGGCAGGGGCTGTGCGAAAACGGGGGGGACCCCGGACGTTTTTTGAGGGGGCTCCATCGGAGCGTCGGAAGAATTCGGTTCATCCGCCGGACCTCGGCTGAAGAGGTCAATCACAAGCCGCTCCGGGTTGCTCAGGGGGAGAACCTTGGGCGCCATCGCGAGGTTTTTTGTGTTAATGCTTAACAGCATGGAATCGGGATCGGCCGGTTTCAGCGTGACGCGTCGGAGGAGTCCTTCGCTCAAATCGGCAACCCCCTTTTTCGCCGCGGGGCCCAGACGGGTTCGGAGGAGTCGTATCCGCATGGTATCGGCCATGAACGGTTCTTGTCGGTAGTCCATGTTCCGATCCAGGTCCAGCACCAGTCGTGTGTAATCGGGATAAACCCAATAGCGAATGTTTTTTACAGTGGCGAGGGACGACGGACGGGTCGGCGGGTCGGCCGTATTCATCCTCCTTTGAGCCGTACGGGCCGAGGAACCGTTGGGATAGTTCGATATCAGTTGGCGATAGTACTCAAGGGATTTTTGCCGATCGCTGTCGTTTTTGGAGTAACGATGCAATCCGGCGTACAGTTCACCCAAAGCCAAAAGTGAATTTTCTTCGAGGCGGTTTCTGGGATGCTGGGCCAGGAGGGCGCTGAAATCCCGGATGCAGTTTTCCCAGTTGCTGCGGAGCTTTTGACGTTTTGGCGATTTGGCAAGACGGCTCTGGCAGTTTTTCCCGGAATTAAAGAGGGATTCCGGGCTGCGATGGGCTTCGGCGGGGGAGTCGGCCGACACGAGGGCACAGCCGACGACAAGGGGCAGGATCCATCGGAC
>JACQHO010000124.1 GCA_016198945.1 Nitrospirota bacterium
ATGGACGGACTGGAGGCGACCCGCAGGATCATGGAAACCCATCCCGTGCCGATTGTGATCGTCAGCGGAAGCTTGGACCCAAGGGAGGTCACCACGTCTTTTCGGGCCATGGAAGCCGGAGCGCTGGCGGTTCTACCGCGACCGGCGGGATTAGGTCATCCCGGCCATGAAGCCATGGCGAAGGAACTTGTCCAAACCGTGAAACTGATGTCTGAAGTGAAGGTTGTAAAACGGTGGATCCGTCCTCATCGGCAAACGGCGGTAGGGGCGGTTCGCGAACCGCCCCTACTCCGGCAAGCGCCCGCAGAGATCAAACTCATCGCCATCGGCGCTTCGACCGGCGGTCCGGTCGTGCTTCAAACGATTCTGTCCAGACTTCCAAAAGATTTTTCGGTTCCCGTGCTGGTCGTTCAGCATATGGTGTCCGACTTTATCCCCGGTTTTGTGGAATGGTTGGATCAGACCTGCCCCATTCCCATTCATGTGGCCGCGCATGGCGAGTCCGTCCTTCCCGGACATGCCTACATCGCCCCGGGCGGATATCAGATGAAAGCGGAGACGGGCCGGAAAGTATTGTTGACCCGGGACGAACCCGAGAACGGTCATCGCCCGTCCGTTTCGTATCTCTTCCGCTCCGTCGCGGAGGCCTTTGGGGGCCGCGCCGTCGGCGTGCTGCTGACCGGCATGGGCAAGGACGGCGCGGAGGAGTTGAAGTTGATGAAAGACCGGGGGGCCGTCACCATCGCGCAGGACGGAGAAAGCTCCGTGGTTCATGGAATGCCGGGGGAAGCGATAAAACTCGACGGGGCGGAGTATGTGCTTCCTCCGGACAAGATTGCCGCCGTGTTGATAAATTTAGTGAGGAAGTTTTGAGTTTTTAGTTTTGAATCGTGAGCTGGATATACAGCGCGGAGCTTGTCTCCGCGCGGAGGTAAACTCCGCGCTGTGCGGATTCAATTTCGGAGGGTGATGCATGGGACCCCGGAAAAAAAACAACAATAACAACATCGAGATCCTGATCGCCGAGGACAGCGCGACGCAAGCCGAAGAGTTAGAGCATATCCTTGAGGAACGCGGTTATCGCGTTACGGTCGCGGGCAACGGCAAACAGGCGCTTGAGGCCGCGCGCAAACGCAAGCCGACGCTCATCATCAGCGATATTATGATGCCGGAAATGGATGGATATGCGTTCTGCAAAGCGGTCAAGTCCGACGATAATCTTAAGGATACCCCGGTCATCCTGGTGACCACGCTTTCCGATCCGGGAGACATCGTCAAGGGGTTGGAGTGCGGCGCGGACAATTTCATCCGGAAGCCGTATGACGAAAAATACCTGCTGTCGCGCATCGATTATATCCTGATGAACCGGGAGCTGCGCAAAACCGAAAAGGTGCAGTTGGGGATGGAGATCAGCCTGATGGGCCGGCGGTATTTCATCACGTCGGAACGGCAGCAGATCTTAAACCTGCTGATTTCGACCTACGAGCAGGCCGTCGCGATCAACGATGAACTGAAGGCCCGGCAGAAGGAACTCGCTGAACGCACCGCGCAGCTTGAGTCGGCCAACAAAGAGCTGGAATCGTTCTCTTACTCCGTCTCGCACGATCTGCGGGCGCCGCTGCGGAGCATTGACGGGTTCAGTCAGGCCCTGCTGGACGATTCCGCCGACAGGCTGGATGCGCAGGGGCGGGACCATCTACAGCGCGTCCGTACGGCGACACGGCGCATGGGGGAACTGATCGATGATCTGCTGGCACTGTCCCGCGTGACGCGCTCCGAGATGCGCCGTGAAAGGATGGATTTAAGCGCACTGGCCCGGACGGTTTCCGCGGGGCTTCGGAAGGCGCAACCGGAGCGCCAAGTCGAGTTTGTCATCGCGCAAGGAATCGTGGTCGACGGGGATTCGGGGCTGCTTCGTGCGGCGCTTGAGAACCTGCTCGGCAACGCCTGGAAGTTTACGGCCAAGCACCCCCGGGCCCGCATCGAGTTCGGGGTGATGCAATGGGAAAACGAGACAGCCTATTTTGTGCGTGATGACGGCGCCGGTTTCGATATGACGTATGCCGGCAAATTGTTCGGCGCCTTCCAGCGGCTGCATGCGGTGTCCGAGTTCGAAGGCACCGGGATCGGCCTGGCGACGGTTCAGCGGATCATTAATCGCCACGGCGGCCGCCTCTGGGCCGAGGGAGCGGTGGAGAAGGGCGCCACGTTTTATTTTACGTTATAGGCCGGAAATATACAGCGCGGAGCTTGTCTCCGCGCGGAGATCAATCCGCCTCCGGCGGATAAACTCCGCGCTGTGTGGATTAAATACTTAAAACTCAAAACTTGAGGTTGCAATGAACGACAAAACGATCTTGCTCGTGGAGGACAATCCGGATGACGAGGCGTTGACGATGCGCGCGTTGAGACAGCACCGGATCCGGAACGAGGTGGTGGTGGCGCGCGACGGGGTGGAGGCGCTGGAGTATCTGTTCGGCGCCGGCCGCCATGCCGGCCGCGACATGAGCGACATGCCGGAGGTGATTTTGCTGGACCTGAAACTGCCTAGAATGGACGGTCTGGAGGTCTTGCGACGGCTTCGCGCGGATGCGCGGACCCGTCTTCTGCCCGTCGTCGTTCTCACCTCGTCCAATGAGGAGCGGGATATCATTGAAAGTTACCGTCTCGGGGCGAACAGCTACGTCCGAAAGCCGGTCGATTTTGTTCAATTCTCGGATGCCGTGCTTCAACTGGGGCTGTACTGGCTCGTCTTGAACGAGCCTCCGCCGCCCATGCGAACTTAAGTGTCGAGTTTTGAGTGTTGAATTATAGATCGTCATCAAATTTAAAACTAAGACCTGGAGTTATAAATGGGGAAACCGCTACGCGTCTTGATCGTTGAAGATTCGGAAGACGATGCGGCCTTGCTGGTCCGTGAACTGGAGCGCGGCGGCTACGACCCGACGTTTGAACGGGTGGATACCGCTCAAGGCATGAGCGACGCGCTTGCGAGAGGACCATGGGACGTCATCATCTGCGACTATAACCTGCCGCATTTCAGCGCGCCGGCGGCCTTGATGCTGGCGCAAAAAAGCGGGCTCGATTTGCCGTTTGTCGTTGTATCCGGCAGCATCGGGGAGGATGTCGCGGTGGCCGCCATGAAGTCCGGCGCGCATGACTATGTGATGAAAGGCAATCTGAAACGTCTGGTTCCGGCCGTGGAACGGGAACTGCGCGAGGCGAAGGTCCGGACGGAGTGCAAACAGGTGGAGGAAGCCATACGTGTCAGCGAGGAAAAGTTTCGGGCTGTGGCAGAGACCGCAAACGATGCGATTGTGTCTGCAGACGGCCATGGAAACATCATGTACTTCAACAAAGGAGCAGAGCGGATCTTTGGGTGTCCGGAGGCCGAGGTGGTCGGCAAGCCGCTCACCCTTCTCATGCCCGAACGGTTTCATGATGCCCATCGACAGGGGATCAACCGGTTTCTCTCAACGGGCAAAGCCCATGTGATCGGCAAGACGGTTGAGCTGGCCGGGAAGAGAAAGGATGGAACTGAATTTCCGATGGAACTCTCCCTTGCGACGTGGAAAACGGGCGAGGAAATCTTCTTTGCCGGAATTCTCCGCGACATCACCGAACGCAAGCAGGCGGAAGAGACGATCAAGTATCAGGCGATGTATGATGCCTTGACCGGTCTTCCGAACCGCAACATGCTCTACGACCGGCTGTGCCGGGCCCTTCTGGACGCGCAGCGTGAAAATAAATCGGCGGCCCTGATGCTGATGGACATCGACCAGTTCAAGGAGATCAACGATACCCTAGGACATGACCGGGGCGACCTCCTCCTGAAGCAGATCGGGCCGCGGTTAAAGAGCGCGCTCCATGAAGGCGACCTGATCGCTCGAATGGGCGGGGATGAGTTTTCGGTCCTGCTGCCCCTTGCGGAGTCGCGACATGCGGTCCAGGTTGGGAACAAGATCATGAGGGCGCTGGAGCCGCCCATCGAGGTCGAGG
>JACQHO010000117.1 GCA_016198945.1 Nitrospirota bacterium
AACCCCAATATTCTTTTTATCGCCACAAACGATGCCATTTACAAATCCCGCGACGGCGGGGCAGCTTGGATTCCTCTTACCCAGGGGCTCGGCCATGCCCGCATCCTGTCGCTGGCCGTCCATCCGATCCGCACGGCCATCATTTATGCCGGCACGCTCGGGGACGCCGTATACCGCAGCATGGACGGCGGGAATCGATGGTCGATCATTAATGCCGGACTGAAGGAACACGTGACGGTGGTCAATGCCTTCCTGTTTTATCCGAAAGATCCCGAAACGATCCTGGCCGCCACGACCGTTGGTTTTTTTAAAACAACCGACGGCGGATTGATGTGGGAGGAGCTGCACAATAAAGGTTTGGACAGCGTCTACGTCGTTTCGGCCGCGTTGGATCCGAACGATACGAATATCCTTTATGGCGGGACGAGCGGGGGCGTTTATAAAACGACCAACGGCGGATTGAGCTGGAGCCTTGTGAGCAGCGGAATGATCGAGGGCGAGTTTCGAACCGCGATGGCGCTTGGGGTCAATTCGTTGGTGATGGATCCGAACCAGTCATCGACCCTTTACGCCGGAACGACGAAGGGCGCCTTCAAAACGACCGACGGCGCCGCACGCTGGACGAAAATTCAAGGCGGGATCGGCGACCGGTTTATCGCAACCATTCTGATCCATCCCAAAACGAACATGACTCTGTATGCCGGGACCCAGGGCGGAGTATATAAAACGACCGATGGGAGCGAGCATTGGACCGCGATCAACAAGGGGCTGACCAATCTCAATATCCGGTCGCTGGCCATGCATCCTAAGAATCCGGAGATATTATACGCGGGGACTCAAGGGGGGCTTTTTAAGACCGTGGATGGCGGGACGACCTGGACCGCGTTGACCGTTCGACCGAAGGGGTGAACGGAGTCAGCGTTGTGGCTTTCCCAATTTACGATTTACCATTTACGGTTCACCAAATTTCCCACAAAGATAGTAAATGGTAAAGAGGGGAAATTTCCCTGGCGGGAAATTTCTGGTGCCGAAGGGGGGATTTGAACCCCCACGGGGTCACCCCCACTACGCCCTGAACGTAGCGTGTCTACCGTTCCACCACTTCGGCACACAAAAATGAACGAGACCACTGGCGGGCATTCATAAAAACAGGGCTCGTATCCTAACAGAGAACAAGGAGGGTGTCAATCGACGGTTTCCCGCCGAGCAGGGTGTTAAAATCAGAATGGTTGTGATATATTACAGCGCAATGCAGGCTTTGAAAACGGGCCGACGTTTCTCTAACGCTTTTTTCACTTTCCCTCTCCTTGTTATCGCCCTTTCTGTTTGGCTCATGGCTCCCAACGCTTACGCCGATCCGGACTCCCCGTCGTTTGTGGGATCCTGGCCCGATTACGTTTTCTCGGTCGCGTTGGTCCTTCTTGCGATTGTATTGACCAAAAAAAGGATTCCCATTTTTCGGGCGAGATGGGGCGTCGCCGGGCTCGGCCTCTTTTTGGGGCTTCGCTATCTCTACTGGCGCGGGGCCTACACCTTGAATACCGAGGATGCATGGAGCACGGGTATCAGCCTGACTCTCTACTTGGCCGAGATCTACGGTTTCCTTTCCGTGCTCCTGTTTTACCTTCAGGTGGCCAAGCCCACCGAGCGTTCCGCGACTCCGCCGGAAGAGGCGGCCCTCCCGACGGTGGATATCTTCATCACGTTTTACAACGAATCGCCGGACATCCTGTATCGAACCTTGGTCGGATGTATGGCGATGGATTATCCGGCCGGACTAAAAAAGGTTTATGTCCTCGACGACGGTGAGCGCGAGGAAATCAAACGACTCGTGGAGCGGGTGGGCGGCCGGTATCTGACACGCCCGACCCATGAACATGCCAAGGCCGGAAACCTCAATCATGCCCTGGCAAGGTCGTCCGGCGAGTTCGTCATGGTTTTGGATTGCGACCATGTCCCGGTCCGGACGTTTCTCAAGGAGACGATCGGGTTTTTCAAGGAGCCGGACATCGCCTTCGTCCAGACCCCGCATTACTTTTATAATCCGGACACCTTTCAACGAAACCTTCGACTGGAACGCGAGATCGTCAATGAACAGGACCTCTTTTTTTATATCATCCAGCCGGGCCGCGACGGTTTTAACTCGAGCTTTTTCGCCGGCAGCGGAGGGGTGTTCCGACGATCGGCCCTTCAATCCATCGGCGGATTTCAGGTGATGACCCTGACGGAAGATCTCCATACCAGCATGGTCCTCCATGCCAAAGGGTATCGGTCGGTCTATTTGAACAAAATCCTCGCGGCCGGACTCGCCCCCGAGAGCTATCGAAATTATCTTAAACAGCGGCAGCGCTGGACCCGGGGAGGCCTTCAGGTTTTCCTCCTGGACAATCCGCTTTGGAAACCGGGCCTGACCTTGATGCAGCGCATCCATTATTTCGGCTCGATTTTTTATTTTTTCCACGGCTGGCCCCGCTTGGTCTACCTGACCGCGCCGCTCGCATACCTTCTCTTTCAGTATTCGCCCCTGATCGCTCCCCTTCCGGTGCTGGTGAACTATTTTCTGCCCTACTACGTCACGTCGTTCATGGCGTTTAATCTGATCAGTCGCGGTTTCCGCAACCCGTTCTGGTCCGACGTTTATGAAACCGTAATGTGTTTTTTTATCAGTTGGACCTCGATCGAGACGGTTTTTATTCCAAAAAAGAGCCGGTTTCATGTCACGCCCAAAGGGGAACGATTTGAGGAGGCGCATCTGGACTGGTTCTATGTCATGCCCCACATTCTTCTTGGGGTGGTTCTTCTGATCGGGATGGGGTTCGGGGGGTATCGATTGTGGGAAGGGGGATTTAATTATAATGCGACCCTGTTGAGCCTCTTCTGGACGGCATATAACCTGACCATTCTTGTGGCGGCTGTGGTCGTGGCCCGCGAGCGTCCGCAGAAGCGGGCCTCACCGCGTCTCTTCCGGCAGATCGACTGCGAGCTGATCTTCGGCGGCCGAACGTTGACCGGAAGGACGACCGATCTGAGTGAAACCGGCCTGTCGCTGAGCCTGGACCGGCCGGTTCTTCTCCCGCCGGTGGTTCAAACGCGCTTGATCAGCGATTTCGGCGAGACGACCGATCTCAAGGGTGAAGTGATTCGAAACGATTCGTCCCCGGCCGGAGAGGAGATGGGTTCGAGTGTGGGGATCCGGTTCCTGAACCTGAGCGACTCTCAGCACCAGGG
>JACQHO010000125.1 GCA_016198945.1 Nitrospirota bacterium
AACAGTGCCGCTGGGGTAGATCTCCTGGCAGTCCGCCCCACAGTTTATCCCGTTCGAACTGCTGCTCACAGAACCTGTACCGTCGCCTGTCCTGTTGACTGAAAGAGTAAAGGTCGGGATCACCGTGAAGGGCAGGCTGTTGGAACTCCCGCCGCCGGGCGCCGGATTGATGACGGTGATCGGAACGACGACGGCCGTTGCTACGGCCGCGGCCGGTATGTTCACCTGAAGCTGTGTGTTGCCGATGAAGACCGGGGTCAGGACGGTACTGCCGAAGTTGACGGAGGATGACGGAATAAAGTTGCCGCCGTTCAGCGTCACCGTAACGGCGCCGCTTCCGGCGACAACCGATCCCGGTGAGATGGATGTGAGGGATGGAATCGGATTTTCAACCGTGAAGGACGCGCTGGCCGCGCCTCCGCGAGTGGTAACGGATAGCGTCCCGGCACCCACTGGCGCGTCGGACGGAACGCTTGTTTCAAGTTGCGTGGAGGTGGCCGAGGTAACCGGCGATTCCACGCCATTAAACTTCACGACATTCAAAGTCGGGGCGGTCGGGTCAAAATGCTGACCGGCAATGGTTATATTCGTGCCGTCCGGACCATAATTCGGCGCGACGTTCGTGATCACCGGCGCGGCCACCGTTGTGAACCGGCTGGTAAACGGCACGAGCGGGTTCCCGGCCGTGTCCTGGATATCCGAGGTAAGCGTCACCGTGTAGGTTGTGCCGGGCCGTAGGGGCGACCGGCCGTCCGCCCCTGCTTTTGGGACGATAAAGACCATCAGCCCCTGCTCGGTCGGACTGATGATCGAATCAACCATCCCTCCGCCTGAGGCGGATCCGCTGAGCGTGACGCTGGAGGCATTCAATGTCCGGACATCCACCGGCTCGGAGAATCGCACGCCGATGATTTGCGTGAGATCCACGTTGGTCGCGCCATCCGGCGGCGTGATCTCAACGACAGCGGGAGGGGCAATATCAACCGGCGGAGGACCATACAACTCTGCGGCATCTAAAATTCCGCCTCCGTTTTCCCCGCCGACAATCAGCACCTCCCCGAAAGGGAGCAGGGTTGCGGCGTGGTTCGCCCTCGGTGCGAGCAGACCGGAGGCGGCGGCCAGAAAACGGCCGGTGCTTGGGTCAAATAGCTCCGCTGTAGCCGGATATTCTGCATCGTTCTGCCCGCCTAAAACTAAAACCCGTCCATCCGGCATCAACGTGGCGGTATGGCCGCCCCGGGCCGCCGTCATGGCAGATGTCAGGGGCGTGAACTGTTCCAACGCCGGGTCGAACAGCTCCGCGGAGCCCAAGACCCCGAAATCATTTCTTCCTCCTGCGATCAAGACCCGCCCATCCGGCAGCATCGTCGCGGTGTGGTCCCATCGAGGCATAAACAGGCCCTTGGGCAAAACGGCAAAGCTGCCGGATCTTGGATCATACGACGGCTTGAACAAAATGACGCTTTGCGCATCGAACAATTCCGCCGATTCCATCACTCCGGTTGATCGGCCTCCGATAATCAGGACCCGTCCATCGAGCAGCGCGGTTGCCGTGTGGCCGGATCGAGGAAGCCGGACGGAACCCGAAACATCGACGAAAAGCCCGGTGGCCGGATCAAAAAGCTCGGTTCCGGTCAGCACGCTCCCGCCATTCTGACCGGCCATCAACAGATGCATCGCATCCGCCAGGACAGATCCGGCATGCCCCGACCGCGCGTCACCGAACACACCGGAGATCGGGATAAATGTCAATGTCCGTGGATCAAACCGCTCGGCCGTGTTCAGTTCCCCCGCATTATCGCGCCCTCCGGTAATCAGGGCTTCTCCATCGGCCTGAACCGTGGCCGTGTGGCCGGATCGGGATTGATTAAGGCGGCCCAGATTGATCACCCCCGAAATCGTCACCGTGATAAGACTGTCGGGCGCGCTGTTCAGGGTAACCGTAAGGGCGTTTGTGGTCGTGAGCGTGACGGTCCGATCAATCGAAGGAACATTCTGGTTGAAATCCGACTTATGAACGATTTCAACCCCGTTGATCGAGACCGTGCCGGAGGAAATGGCATCAGTCAATCGGCCCGTGCCGCTTGCCTGGCCGTTTTCGATATGGAGTATATAGGGTCCGATGACATAGGAGGGAACGGTAAAAGACCGGGTATAGACATTCGTCGCACCGGAGGTTCGGGCGAAGGATTCGGGACCGAAAACATTCCGGGCCTGCAAAGAAACATCCGCCCCGGCCCAGGCGGCTCCAAGGACGCCGATAATAAGAGCAACCGATAGGACAAGAAAGACCGTCTGTGGGGTGCGCCGTAACCTGAAGGACATCGCGGGTTCCTTATTCAGGCGTTCATCGTCACAGTGCTTTTTTGAGTAGACCCAACGGGGATGAATTATACAGATTAAAAAAACATTGTCAAGAAAAAACCGAGATCATACGAAATGAAAATGCCCTTGTTATTGATCAATAACTTCCGCCTCTGAAGGTGCCTGTCACCTTTTAGAGCGCAACCCTTTGATTTATTGAATGGGCATGTTCATCTTTTAATAACCTTCCTTAAGGTGGGTCCGGAAGGCTTTTGATCCGAAGGCAAACGCGCCGGAGATTCGTTGGTTGCGTTTGTCTTGCTCAGCCTGGATCTGATTTTCAACAAAGTCACGGTATCGCTTTACACGCTCCTTAGGATAACGTCCCATGGCAAGATAGACCGGGTGAAGCTTCAATAGCGGATCAATTTTTACACCGGCATAATGCTTATAACCGCTCCATGGGTAGTCCAAAGGGTTATTCACGATCATGGCACGTACCGGATTACGGGCAATGTAGCGCATGCAAATCAGTGCATGATCATCTTGCTCGATGATTGTGGTATGATATCGGTCTTCCCAGAAATGTCCTCGACGCTGATAGGTTCTGTTATACCACCTTGCATACTCGCCAAAAACCCACCGCACGGAACTGGACAGCGGGATATCCCCCCACTGGGAGAGTAACCAATGACTGTGGTTTGACATTAAGGTGTAATCGTACAGACAAATGCGATTAGCCTCGACCATCTCCTGCATCAAATTGAGAAGCGCCTGGTAGTCCTTAGGTTGATTAAAATTAAACTCGCGATTATTGCATCGAATGGTCAGGTGAAGAAGTAGTCCATCAACGCGGATTCGTTGCGGTCGTCCCATAGGTTAATCCCATTGGATGAAAGCGGCCTCTTTATTTATCAATTACTTCCGCTTAGAAAGGTGACAGGCACCTTTCATCGCCTTTCATCTGAGATACCAGCTGCCTTTAAGAACGGCAACGACCGGCAGACCCCGATAGTAGCCGGGTCCGATCTGAACCGCAGCGGTTGCTGTAGGAATGGGGATCGGGACTATTTCAATACTCACTGTCCGGCCGATTCCGTATCCGGTCGTGCCGGTCGCCTCCACGGTGCCGACAGCGCCGATGGTGGTGGGACCAAAAAGCTTAAGGCGGGTGATCGTCCCCAAACCGACGAACGCCTCGCCCAGTAATTCCGGACCATCCTGTTCGGATTCATACAGAAAGTCCGGCTCTTCAGACGTTCCGAGAAACTGACTTTGTCCGCTGTCGTTAAAATAAGACGGCGCGCCGTCGGAGTCGGTCATCCGCTTGGCCAGGAAACGCGCCCGCCCTTCCGCCGGCTCTCCCTGAGGAAAGATTCCAATGTCCGGAAAGGTTTGGGGTTCCTGAAACCACTGAAGCATCAAGGCCGCGCCGGACTCGGCGATATACCGGGCTTGAATTGAGGCTTTTTGATTGCCTGCAATGCCCAGCTCATCCACCGACCATCGAAACGTTGCAAGCCCCAGCAGCGTGATCAGGAACAGCAGTCCCCCCGTTACGACCAAGGCCGTTCCGGCTTCATTCTTCAATCGTCGCATGATCCGCTCATCCATTTCTCAGATAGACCTCGGACTCCAGAATTCGAATTTTATTCGGCGCCCGGGCCGGGCGGGCGGTCAACTGAATCCGGATCCGGCGGATGTCGGTCAGGGTCGTCGCGACCTGTCCCTCCCGATCCAGATAGACCAAGTTCAGATCAAGCAATCCTTCCGCCACCGGATTGGCGCCTCCGTCCACCGTCCGCGTCAGCTTGAAGGGTCCGGAGTCCATTGGCTCGAGGGCATATCGCACCTGCTTGATCACCTGGATGACGCTCCAAGCCGGAAAAGCGGCGCCCAACCCTTCCTTCAATTCCACCATGGCGGATGCGCCGTCCTTCACCAAGGAATGCCTCTCGCACCGATCCGCTCCACAGACTAAAACCGTTTTACCCTTGTCGAATTTATCCGCGTTGTTTACGTATTCAATCGTGAGCCGCGTCTGACCGGCCGCCGCGTCATATTTTAAACGCGCGACGGCCGCATCGAGATTCGCGAGGAATTCCACCTCCTGTCCTCCGGCTTTCAGGATTTTGGCTTCGCCCTCCGGCAGGCCGAATCCGAGCAGTGCCAGCTCACGACCCATAAAATCCAGGGCGGCCCGGGCCGACTGCTGCGCCTCGGCCGTGTCCTCCTGACGAACGGCCCATTGATTCTGAAGAACTAAGAACTTCATCCCGGAAGCGGCCACCATCGAGAAGACGAGCGTGGACACCATCAACTCGATCAGCGAGGCGCCGCGACCGTCCAGTCGTTTCATGGCACGGTCCCCTCGGATCGGACCGCCGCGAGTTTCAGCCGGTGGGGTCGGCCCGTCTTGTCCATCCATGCCACCGCAACATGAAGCGTCAAACAGTGCGCGCAAGGCATGCCGGGAAGAACCTCCCAGGTTCGGACAAACCCTTCCAGATCCTCCTTGCCTTCGAGCTCCCCCCCGACCAGGGCCGAATAAGTCATTGAGAGTTTCTCCTCCATCTTGGCCTGAGCAAACCCCGCCGCGGCCGAGATCCGGCGGCCGGCATCCAGTCCCGTCTGCCCGGCTTGGGTCATGCCGATCCCGCCGATCATCCCGATGGCCAGGATGACCATGCAGACGATCACCTCGATGAGCGAAGACCCGTCTTGTTTCCGCAAGCGCTTCATTGGATCCGGACCCTCCCGGTCAGGGCGACCGTCATCTGTCGCTGCTCGTTCCGGGAACTGCGCAAGGTAATGGTCGTCCAATCGGTCGTGATGCCGTTCGGCTGAAAGGTGATCACCGCGCCGCCGGTGGAGTCCACCAGGTCGATCTCTCCGAAGCCTTGACGACGGTCTTGAAGGTCCCTCACCCATCCGATCGGTATTCCTGGGCGGGACTTCCTTTCGATCCGATACCGATCCGTTTCAAGGTCCAGAACCACGGAAACGGGCCGGCGCTCCGCCAGGGCCAGCTGCCGGGCCCAACGCAGGTCCGAAACCAGGTCGCGGGCCGCGCTGTTGAGCCG
>JACQHO010000013.1 GCA_016198945.1 Nitrospirota bacterium
CCCGGTTTGACCCATTCATGAATCTGGCGCCGCCGCAGGTGAATCGCCGAGGCCCGATCCCAGGGCTCGCCGCTGTAGACGTAACGGTCGCGGTGGGCCTCTATCTGCCGTCCGAGGGTTTCATCCCCGGCCACCCGCCGCAATTTGACGAGGGCCTGTCGTTCAAACGGCGCGGCCTCTCCCTCGGCGGTGTAGTAGGACCGGAACCGGTCGAGAGAAACGGCCAGCGGTCCCTTGTTTCCATCCGGCCGCAAACGGAGATCCAGATGAAAGATTCCTTCCTGCCGCGCCTCGATCATTTGAAGGATGTCCCGACAGAGCTGTTCAAAGTGGAGGCTGTTCTCAGCGGATTCCGGTCCGTCCGTCCGCCCGGATCCGCCGTAGAGAAAGATCAGTTCGATATCGGAGGCGTATCCCATTTCCCTGCCGCCGAATTTGCCGAGTCCGCAGATCGAGAAAGGGCATTCCGTTCCGTCCTCCAGGAGGGGTCGGCCGTGTTTTTGAATTAATAACACATGGCTGATCGCGTAAGCCTGATCCACGACCGCCTCCGCCAAGTCCGTCAATGCCGAAGAAAAATTCGGCAAGGCGGCCGGGGGCTCCAAAAGATGCTTTAAATCGATTGCGAACATCTCGCGATCTTTAAATTCATTCAAGATCCGTTTCTTCTCTTCCACGGTTTCGCCCCGGGCCAATCGTGTCACGAGTTCCCGCCGGACGGAATCCTTTCCCGGTCGCCACGCGCGCTTTTTGAGGCGTTCCAACACCGGCATCAGGTTCTCGAACTGCATCCGAAGAAAATCTTCCCAGAGAAAATCGCTGGCGCCCAGAAGATGAGCGAGAAGGCTGAATCCCTCCTTCTCTCGGAAAAGCGGGAGAGACGATTTCGGGATTTTCCCTTCGATGACTTTGTCCAGCAACTGATCGAAGTACCGGATCGCTTTGGCCGGGTCGGGCGCCCAGGGCAGAAAGTGGGTGAACTGCTTGATCAGGACCAGGGCCCAGCGCAAGGCCTCCCGGTCCCGGTCGCCCCGAATCTTGCGGCCCTGCCGGTCCGAGATATAAAACCGGTCCTGGGCCTCGGTCCGTCTGCTTTGAATCCGGACCTTGTGGATATAAATATCCCTCAGCGCCAGCGCGTTCGAAAGAGAATAGAGGAAAGCGGGCGTATCCTTTGAATGGACGTCCATCACGGTCCATTGTCGGTCGGCGCGGTTGTCAAAACGGACCTCCATCGGACGGCGCCGGCCGGCAAACGATCCCCGTTCCTTCTCGAGCCGCTCGATCAAACGCCGGTTCACTCGCTCCCGAGCCTCAAGAAACCGTCCGTCCGCCAGAAGCCGGATGAGCGCCTCGACTTCATTGACAAGCAGCTTCCGCCGAGAAATCGTCAACGGCTCTCCCCGACGGGAAGCCACTTCGAAGACGTCCAGTATCTTCTTCCGGGAGGGAATCCCGGGGCCCGAAAACGTGTAGACATCGCCGGTCCGAATGTCGAGACCGAAGGAGGACAAAAGGCCGCAGAGGATCGAGAACTCGGAGAAATAGTCGAAGGCCGAGATCACGACGCGACACCGATTTTTTCGCAACGGCGTGATTTTGACTTGAACCGGATGGTCGGCGTCCAGGTTCAGGAACATCTGGATATGCGTTCGGATTTCTCGCGGCGGATGGGCCGAAAAGTAATCCGGATCCATTTCGGAGACGAAGTCCTGCACGGTCCGCCGGGCCAGATCGGCCGAGAGGGTTTCAATCATCTTTTTCATATTCCTCGGAATCATCATCCTCACTCCCCGCGAGAAGAGGCGTCCATCCCCACTATACAGAATTTTGATCCTCCGATTCAAATCGGGGCCCGATCCCCGGCCGGTCCGGCGTGTCGCCCGATCATGAAGGTGACTCCGGATCGCGGGCTGTTGTATAATCCGCTTTAAGGAGATCCCATTTCTTGAATTTAACCGCGCCTCGGCCGTCACGGATCAAGATCATCATTGCGTTCGCGTCCGTCTATCTTATCTGGGGCTCGACCTATCTGGCGATCCGGTTTGCGATCGAGACGCTGCCGCCTTTTCTGATGGCGGGCTTCCGGTTTGCGATCGCGGGCGCGGTGCTGTACGCCGCGGCCCGGCTGGCCGGCGCGGAAAGACCGACCCGGCTCCATTGGGCCTCCACGACCGTGATCGGCGGACTTCTGATTGCGGGCGGCAACGGGGCGGTGGTCTGGGCGGAGCAGTGGGTGCCGTCGGGGCTGGCGTCTTTGTTGGTTGCAACCGTGCCGATCTGGATGGTCTTGTTGGATTGGGTCTGGCGGAGCGGCCGCCGTCCGACTTCCTGGGTGATGGCCGGATTGGGAATGGGAATGGCCGGATTGGCGCTGCTGATCGGTCCGGAGGGTCTGTCGGGCGACGGGCGGATTGATCCGATGGGGGCGGCGGTTCTCCTCTCGGGTTCGATGGCGTGGGCCGTGGGCTCTCTTTATTCACTCCGCGCGCCGCTTCCGGGGTCGCGGATTCTGGCCACGGCGATGGAGATGTTAATGGGCGGCGGGCTGATGGTGCTGGCCGGATGGCTGATGGGCGAAGGAACCGGGTTTCAATTGGGCGCCGTCTCGCTGCGTTCGGCCGTCTCGTTCGTCTATCTGATTATTTTCGGATCGTTGGTCGGTTTCACGGCCTATATCTGGTTGTTGAATGCCACCACGCCGGCCCGCGCCTCGACCTATGCCTATGTCAATCCGGTCGTGGCGGTCTTTCTCGGCTGGCTCCTGGCCGGTGAGCCGCTCTCGATGCGGACCGTCCTGGCGGCCGCCGTCATCGTGGCGGCCGTGGCCGTGATCACGACCGACCGCGCGCGCCGGAATGGAACATAGATCGAAACGCCGTTCCGGTCACGCGGAGCGTCTTCCTGTCTCCGACCGGATCTTCCTCCAGAACAAATTTTATCGGCAGAAATTGTTCGATCACCCAGATATTCGTCTTTAGATGTTCCGTGACCTCCGAAACGGTGACGGCCGACTCACCGTCGGCCAGCGCCATGTAGGGGACGACCTGGTCCGCCAAGTTGGGATCCAGCGCCCCCCGGCCGTTTTGGTATTTGAGAAAACCATCAACCGCCTCTTCCGCCACCTGCTCGGCCCGTTTTCCGATCCCGCCCAGCGCCGAGAATCCGGCCCTTGCGTTTTCGAACTCGGCCAGGACGAAACAGAACGCGCCTTTGCCCGGGGATTCGACCCTCCGCGTCTCGCCCTGCGGGGCCAGACCCTGTTCGGCAAGCCGACCCATCGCCCGGTTCAACCGCCCCGGGCCTGATCCGCGTGTTGGGTGTCTTGCCCGGTCTGACCGGGATCGTTTTTCTTGTTGCGGCGATTTGGTCTCTGATCGCGATGGTGATCGCGGTCCGGCAGGCGCTCGATTATCGGAGCATTTGGCGGGCGATCGGCGTCTGCATGATCGGGTGGCTGGTTCAGGCGCTGATCCTGGCTTTAACAATCCGCGCGGCGGCCGTGTAGCGGCTCATTTTCACCGCCCTCTTTTTCAACAAGACTGCCTTTTAGTCCTACTTCTGTTCCGTCTTTTTGAGGTACTGTTCATAAAAATGGTCCACCCGGCGGGCACGGACGTAGTCGTGATTTCTGAAGCCGCCGCCGAAAATGCGCGGGATATGCATCAGTTCGTGGATCAATGTCTTGGTCTGTTCGGTTTCCGAGAGACGGTCGTAATTTTCCGAGACGAGCTCGATCACGTAATGGGCTTGAATCGCGAGGCCGGTCTGGATCGCTTTGGGAAGACCGTGGCAGCGGGCCAGGATGCGGCGGCTTTTGGTCCCGCGGCTCCGGATTGCCCGCACGCGCCCGGGATCGACATGATCCCACCCGAGCGAGCGGACGATCCGCGCGAGCTCCTCGTCGATGTCCGGTGCCGACTGATATTCCATCGCCCCTCCTCCCGTTCGGTTGGGACTACTTCACCACGCTACCCTTCCATTTCTTCATCCCGCCCGCGAGATTATAGACATCCGGATAGTCGTTCTTCGCGAGAAGCTTGCCGAGTTCGTCGCCCATCGGCCCGCCGTGGCAGAC
>JACQHO010000126.1 GCA_016198945.1 Nitrospirota bacterium
GCCGGCATGAAGCAGGTGAGAATCCGCATCGTGGTGGTCTTGCCGGCGCCGTTGGGCCCCAGGAAAGCGAGGATCTCGCCTTTCTGGACATGGAACGTGACGTCCTTGATGGCGGTGAGATCCCCGTATCGTTTAGTCAGATTTTGAACGCTGATCATCGGATATCCGGCATTCTCCTGCGCACAAATAATTTCCCTTCAGTCATTGGATCAGCCGTCTCGGCGAAACGACGGGATGTCTTTTATCGCGGGAGCCGGTAAGACCCATGGGATGGAACTGAGAAAGACTGCAGGCCCATCCATGACGGGCGGGCTGGAGGGAATGCGTGCCGCTCATGTTCGGGAAGGTAATATATCGCTCCCGGCTTCCTTTGTCAAGTTTTCAGTGGCGGGATTTCATGGGTGGGGGATTCCAGTGGGCCGGTGTCTCTGGAGATCGGAAGTTCGATCGTGAAGCAGGCGCCCTGTCCCGGCCTGCTCTCGACACGGATCGTTCCCCGGTGCTGTTTGATAATTCCGTACGATAAGGACAAGCCGAGGCCGGTTCCCCTGCCGACCTCTTTCGTTGTAAAGAAGGGCTCGAAAATTTTGGGGAGATGCTCGGGAGCGATGCCGGGACCGTTGTCCCGGATGGAGATGAGGATCTGATCCGAGGGGCCGGACCGTGTGAGGATGGTGATTTTCCCCTCTTTTTGGGTTTCATGAATCGCCTGTTCGGCATTGATGATGAGGTTCAGGAAGACCTGTTCAAATTGAGGAATGTCGACGGCGGTGATCGGAAGGCGGGGGGCGAAATCCTTCACGATGACGATGTTTTTAACCCGAAGCTGATATTCAAGGAGGGCGATGGTGCGGTCCAGTACTTCGTTCAGATCGGCCAGGGTGCGTGACGGCTTGTCTTGATGGGCGAAATGCAGCAGATTCTGGATGATTTTCTTTGAGCGATCGGCTTCCTGATAAATTCGGTCCAAGTCTCTTTTCGTCGCGGCATCCAGACCGGGTTGATGCGACAGAAGCTCGGCGAATCCCAGGATGCTGGTGAGCGGATTATTCAGCTCGTGGGCGACCCCCGAGACCAATTGGCCCACGGCGGCCATCTTTTCAGAATGGATCAGCTGGGTCTGGGTATGCTTTAATTCTTCAAGACGGTTTTCCAGCGCTGTGTAGGTTTTTGCGTTTTCAATGGCGCTGCTGACCTGATTGGCAAAGACGGACAGGAGTTGCGCGTCGGAAGCCTGGTAGGGTCTTCCCTTGCGGAAGGCCGAGATCCCTCCGATGACGCCGTGATCCCCCAGGATGGGGACGACCAGGGCTGTTGTAACCTCCATCTGATCGGCCAGCTCCTGAACCACGCGGGGATCGGATCGAAGATCATCCACCACCGCCGCCTGTTGATTCTTTGCCACCCAGCCGCATAGGCCCCCCTCGTTCATGGGCAGCGTATGGCCCCGGAGGATCTCGGCCAGCCGTCCATAACTTTCAACGTAGGTAAACGTCCCGTCGCCGTTGCAGATCGGCAGTGCGACGATATCGGCCTGGACCAGACCGTGGGCGATCTTGACGGCGGTGGAGTAAATGTCTTCGAGTCGATGTTTGTGAAACGTGGAGGCGATGATCCTGCCGCTTTCGAGCAGCAGGTTGAAATCAAAAAGTTGTTGTTGGAGGTGACCGGCCAGCTCGATGTTTTCAGCCGTGGCGACCAGCTGTCGCAAGACGATCAGGATGATCAGGCTCGGCGCCCCCAAATAAAGAGGAGTGCGAATATCCTCGGGCCCCCAGAGCGCGGCGGCAAAAAGGAGAACGGCGATGGCGGCGACCCCGAGAGCGGGGATGGAGTGTCTGTCGAAATGGCCGGGTGGATTTATCGGATTCGCTTCCAAGGGTTTTACCCAACCGTGTGTTTCAACCGGGCATTGAGCGCGCCCAAGCCGATACAGAGAAACGCTGCGGTCCATAAGGGATCCAGCCGACTGCCGACCTGGTATCCACCGGTGATGATCGGGGCCAAATATCCGATGTTGGCCGATGCCAGCAGGATCATTCCGGCCATGACCCATCCCAGACTTTGGCGGCCGGCATCGGCCTCCATCCGGCTCCTGGACATCCACAAGGCATAGCTTGCGGAGAGCGGTACGATGGGATAGAACAGCGCGATCACTTTTCCGGCAACCGACATTGGGGCATGTACAATCGCCTCATAAAAGAAAACCGTCAGGCCGATCGCCAGCACATTGATCAAAATCATACAGTCCAAAACCAGCTTGGATCGCTCGAAAAGGGAATGACGTCGATGGGTCGTGAAGAGACAACCGGTCAGGAGCAGGAGAAAGGCGATGGAATATCCCGCATCGGCCAGGGAGGGAAACGGCGTGATCCATTGAAATACCAGCTCATAAACATCCCAGGCGACCATCCCCAGGGCCCAGAAGAAACAGCCGAGGCTGATGAAAAGCCAGCTTTTTTGATTGGACATCATCGGTTGACGGGCCGCATCCAGGCAGAGCAGTCCGGCTGTGAGCGATGTCAAGGTCCACCAAGAGTCGGTCCACCAGTGCAACGCGGCTTCTTCTTGAAGGAGGGCCTGGTTTCCGATCGTGAATACGACGAGAAAAATGGCCGCCGTCACGCAGGAGCGTCTGAAGAGAGACCGCTCCCTAAGAATCGGCAAGGTTGTTCCGTTCATAGAGGTTCGCTCCCGGTCAGCGAGTCGGTCGCAGCCAATTCAATCCGAGTGAGCGATGGCTGTATCAAAAAAAACGGGCGTATGGGAACGATCGAATCGGCACGGCTGATCGTTTAAGTGTTTCTACTGAGAAGCTATCACGAATGGAGTCGGTTGTCAAACAGAGGTGGAGGGTGAAATCTATATATTCAGAACGAGGCTGGTCATCGTCTTGGTCACCCCGTCAATGGACCGGATTTTTGAGAGGATCAGATCTCCGAGGGTTTCGATCGACTCCGTTTCGATGAAGATAATGAGGTCGTGAGCCCCCGTCACGGCATAGACGGATTTGACACCGGCCATCCGGGTGATCGTTTTATATGCGCTTTTGGTGTGATCCCCCGTGACATCCACAAGGACGAATGCTGAAATTGACATGGCGTTTTTTCACCGAATTGTGAAGGTTAAGGTTTTTAGAACGGTTCCGTCTTCCGATGTGACATCCACCTTCCAATCTCCGTCGGCGGAGGTCAGTATGGTTTTCATACTGTAGGTGCGCCAGTTGGAGGATTTGACCGGCAGCGTGACCTCCATCACCATCTTGTCTCCATGAAACCAGAGATGTTTGACGACAGCCGGTTGGAGGCTGCTTTTGATTCTGGTAAAACAGTAGAGTCTGCCGACGCTGGCATCAAACACATTTCCGGGATTCACAGGGGTCAGACTCTCGACGCCCGTCGCGATGACCGCCTCCTCTACCGTCATGATGGGGGCTGTCGCCTCCTGGGAGTAAGTCGGTCCATCCCACAGGACGAACATCAGCGCCAAAGCTGTCAGGAAGCCGCGGAAGATCATCTTTTTATGGAAGCCGTCATTGGAAGCGCCTGTCTCGGTTCGTCAAAAGGGGTGTGGCTCAATGGCTTGGACACCTTATCAAAACGTTTTCACCCAGTCAAGGAAATTGCCGATTTTCATCTAAGCCTTTTTCCGGGTTTCTAATCCGTCGATAATATTCCTTTCCAGTTGAGCCCCCAGGCCCGGAAGCGTTCGAAGGAGATGCGATCGGGCCAGCAGTTCAAGATCATGGAGGGTTTCGATACGAAAGCGCCGATGGAGCAGTCGGGCCAGTTTGGGATCCAGCCCCGGCAATTCGAAAGGGACGGTTTCGGGCGCCGGCCGATCTTGATTCTTTTCGATCTCATCGGCGATCTTGCCTGTCTTGATCAATTCGTGTATTTTCTGCTCCAGGTCTCGTCCGATTCCCGGAATCTCCCGCAACCGTCCTTGACTGTCCAGTCGGGCAGCCGGAACCTTTAAGCGGTCAATATTCGCCGCGGCCTTCCGGTAGGCGCGAATCCGAAAAGGATTGGCGCCTTCCAGTTGCAATCGGTCCGCGATGCTCCGTAACATGGATGCGACTTCTTGATTCGTCATTCGGTAATTATACCATTGTTGACGGTCTGGATAAAGTATATAGACTGTCCTGTATTCGTGAATTTCTATTCCTATGTAACAAATTACATAACGGGTAGGTGAGACTCCAGTAACCGATCACTGCTGGCAGAGTGAATATGTTGATATTGTTGGCTTATATTATCAGTCTGTCGGTTTTAAAAATGGCATGTGATTTGCACATTCTTAGAATTGAAAGAGAGATGATGAAGAATGAAAAAAATCCTGATTGCAGACGACGAGAATAGTCTCAGGTTTTTACTGCGTAAAACACTCGAAGGAAATGGGTTCGACATCATTGAGGCTGAGAATGGGAAGCAGGCGCTGGCTATGGCGCTAAAACAGATGCCGGACCTGATCATACTGGATGTCGTGATGCCGGATCTCTATGGAAGCGAAGTTTGCGAGAAGCTGCGAAAACAGCCCAAGACCGCCCGTATTCCGATCATCATCATCACCGCGAACGTCAATCTCTACAACGAAGACCAGGCCAAGGCGAGCGGCGCGGACTATTATATCACCAAACCGTTCAGCCCCCTCAAACTAAAGAGCCTTGCCCATCAAATTCTTGCCGGAGATAAGCGGTCCGTCTCTTGAATCTATGTTCCCATTTCCCACGATGCCAGATATTTCTCCTGTTCCTTGGTGAGCGTGTCGATCTCGATCCCCATGCCTTTGAGTTTCAATCGGGCAATCTCGCGATCGATCGCTGCGGGAACAGGATAAACCTTCCGTTCCAGTTTCTTGGAATTCTTCACCATATGTTCGGCCGACAATGCCTGATTGGCAAAGCTCATATCCATCACGCTGGCCGGATGACCCTCGGCGGCGGCCAGATTGATTAAACGGCCTTCCCCAAGGAGGTTGATCCGGTGTCCATTGGGCAGTGTGAATTCCTCGACAAAGTCGCGAATCGGACGCTTCCGACGGCTCATCTTTTCCAGCGCCGGAATATCAATCTCGACGTTGAAGTGGCCGGAATTGCAGACGACCGCCCCGTCCTTCATGACGGCGAAATGCTCTTTCCGGATCACCTTGATGTCTCCCGTCACCGTTACAAAGAAATCGCCGATCCCCGCGGCCTCGGCCATCGGCATGACGCGGTAACCGTCCATTACGGCTTCAATCGCCTTCAGCGGGTCAATTTCCGTGACGACGACATCCGCCCCCATTCCTTTCGCCCGCATCGCAATGCCGCGGCCGCACCAGCCGTACCCGCTGACGACGAAGACCGTTCCGGCCACCAGGCGGTTGGTGGCGCGAAGCATTCCGTCCAACGTGCTCTGGCCGGTTCCATAGCGATTGTCGAACAGATGCTTGGTGTCGGCATCATTGACGGAGATGATCGGAAATTTCAGGACGCCGCGCGCGGCCATGCTTCTCAGGCGGATCACACCCGTGGTGGTCTCTTCGGTTCCTCCGATGATTTCCTTCAAGAGGTCTCTGCGCTTTGAATGGAGGGTCGAGACGAGGTCCGCGCCGTCGTCCATCGTGATGGCCGGCCGATGATTCAAGGCCGCCTGAATATGGCGATAGTAAGTGTCGTTATCCTCGCCCTTGATCGCAAATACCGGGATATGGAAGTATTCGACGAGCGCGGCCGCGACGTCGTCCTGCGTGCTGAGCGGGTTGGAGGCGCAGAGCACCACATCGGCGCCTCCGGCTTTTAACGTGGTCATCAGGTTGGCGGTTTCGGTCGTGACGTGAAGGCAGGCCGAGAGCCGGACTCCCTTTAAGGGGGACTCCTTCTTAAAACGCTTCTTCACCAGTTCCAGAACGGTCATTTCCTGCTGCGCCCACTCCATGCGGAGAAGGCCTTTTTGAGCCAGACGAATATCCTTGATATCGTAATCCATCGATACTCCTTATATTGATTGAAAACAGGCGTAGATGCCCGTGACGGTTTCGGATCGACGCGTGGTCGGGGTCGATATGGCGCTCTGACCGCTTATCGTCCGGCTTCCTTGCGAAGGGTATCGGCCAGATCGGTTTTTTCCCATGTGAACTCGGGTTCGGTCCGGCCGAAATGACCGTACGCGGCGGTTTTTTTATAGATGGGTCGTCGGAGCTTCAGGTGGTCGATCATTCCCTTGGGGGTCATGGGAAAATGTTTCTGGACGAGTTTTAGTATTTTATCACTCGGCACCTTGCCGGTGTTTTTGGTGTTGACCAGGATCGAGACCGGTTCCGGCACGCCGATGGCGTACGCCAGCTGGATCTCGCACCGTTCGGCCAGCCCGGCCGCGACGATATTCTTGGCGATATAACGGGCCATGTACGATGCCGAGCGGTCCACCTTGGAGGGATCCTTCCCGGAGAAGGCCCCGCCGCCGTGGCTTCCGACGCCCCCGTAAGTGTCCACGATGATTTTGCGTCCGGTCACGCCGGTATCCCCTTGCGGTCCTCCGACGACAAACCGGCCGGTGGGATTGATGTGATAAACGATCTTTTCCTCGTCCATCAGGTGAGGGGGGATAATGGGCTTGATTACTTTTTCGATGATGTCCTCTCGGATATCTTTCAAGGTCATTTCAGGACTATGCTGGGCAGAGATGACGACCGTCGTGACGCGGACCGGCTTGCCGTCCCGGTAGTCCACGGTCACCTGGGATTTCCCGTCCGGACGAAGATAGGGCAGGATGTCCTGCTTTCGTACTTCCGTGAGCCGCCGGGTCAGCTTGTGCGCCAGGATGATCGGCGTGGGCATGTACTCCGGCGTCTCATTGCTGGCGTATCCGAACATGATTCCCTGGTCTCCCGCGCCGCCCGTGTCCACCCCTTGCGCGATGTCCGGGGACTGGGAATGAATCGCGGTGATCACGGAGCAGGTTTCGTAGTCGAAGCCGTATTTGGCCCTCGTGTATCCGATCTCCTTGATCGTTTCGCGGACGATGTCCGGGATCTCGACATAGCAGGTCGTGCTGATTTCTCCCGCGACAAACGCCAAGCCGGTGGTGACCAGGGTCTCGCAGGCCACCCGGCAGTAGGGGTCCTGGGCGATGATCGAGTCGAGAATGGCGTCCGAAATCTGGTCCGAGATTTTATCGGGATGCCCTTCGGTGACGGATTCCGACGTGAATAAAAAATCCTGTCCGGTCATTTATTTCTCCTTTGGCAACTTTGGGTTGTGATCATGATTGAGCGTGCAACTTCCAGGCAGTCACGATCGGAAAAATTCTTGAACTAAAGCCACCATTCTTATAACACAGTGGCAGGCTTTGTCAAGGAAAAAGTTGGCTTTGCCCGTGTTTTTCACGCGCGGGGTTTGCTCCCGCGAGTTCGGAGACGGGACGAGGGTCGCGGGGTAAACAAGGGGCCTCGATTGCTTGACATGGCCGAGGACAAAACGCTACAGTCAGCGCGTTGAACAACGGCGGGGAGCGGCATGGATAGGACGGTGCGGACGGACATCGCCAAGCGCGCGCGTGAATTGCGCGAGGCCATCGAGCTGCACAATTATCGTTATTATGTGCTGGACGCCCCCACCATTCCCGACGCCGAATACGACCGGTTGTTTCGGGAGCTTCAGGACCTGGAAGCCCGCCATCCGGAATTGATCGTTCCCGAATCGCCCGCGCAGCGGGTCGGCGGCGCGCCGTTAAGCGAGTTCCGGCAGGTGACCCACCGCACGCCGATGCTGTCGCTGAACAATGCGTTTGAAGACGAGGAGGTCGTCGCCTTCGACCGTCGCATCCGGGAGGCGTTGGGGGCGCGCGAGGTGGAATACGCCGTTGAGCCGAAATTCGACGGCGTGGCGATCAGTCTGACGTATCAGAACGGACTGCTGGTTCAAGGAGCGACGCGCGGGGATGGTTATACGGGTGAAGACGTGACCGCCAACCTGAAAACGGTTCGTGCAATCCCGCTGCGGTTGCAGTCCGATCCGCCTCCGGCGCGTCTCGATGTCCGAGGCGAGATGCTGATGTTCAAGCGTGATTTTGAGAGGCTCAATGCGGAACAGGCCTTGAAGGGTGAAAAGCTGTTTGTAAACCCCCGCAACGCCGCGGCCGGCAGCCTGCGGCAGCTCGACCCGCGCATCACCGCCACGCGACGCCTCGCCTTCTTTGCTTATGCGTTGGAAGGCGCTGAAGGGTTGAATCTGCCCAAAACGCACAGCGCGTTGCTGGAGTATCTCGTCACCCAGAGATTCCCGGTCTGCGTTGAACGAAAGGTCGTACGGGGTGTTCAAGGACTTCTGGATTATTATCACTCGATCGGTGAAAAGCGGGAAACCTTGCCCTATCACATTGACGGGGTGGTTTACAAAGTCAATGATCTCCGCCGTCAGGCACAGATGGGTTTTGTGGCGCGCGCGCCGCGTTTTGCCGTAGCGCATAAATTTCCGGCGGAGGAAGCGATGACGGAGGTGTTGGAGATTGACGTTCAGGTGGGGAGGACGGGCGCGATCACGCCCGTGGCCCGATTGAAACCGGTGTTTGTGGGCGGCGTGACCGTGACCAACGCCACGCTTCACAACGAGGACGAAGTGCGGCGGAAGGACATCCGGATCGGGGACACCGTCATCGTGCGCCGTGCCGGCGACGTCATCCCGGAAGTGGTGAGCGCGGTGCTGGATCGCCGCCCGGCCCGGACGCGCGAATTCATCATGCCCAAGACCTGCCCGGTCTGCGGGTCGAAAATTATCCGGCCGCCCGGCGAGGCGGTGGCTCGATGCAGCGGCGGATTGTACTGTCCCGCGCAACGGAAGCAGGCTATTTTGCATTTTGCCGGCCGCCGGGCCATGGATATAGAGGGTTTGGGTGAAAAGTTGGCGGACCAATTGGTGGACAGAGGAAGGGTCGAGACGCCGGCCGATCTTTATCGTCTGGATATCCCGGCCCTGGCGGATCTGGAGCGCATGGCGGATCTGTCCGCGGGCAATCTTGTCCGCGCGATCGAGAACAGCAAGAAGACGACGCTGGCCCGCTTTATTTATTCGTTGGGCATCCCAAACGTGGGCGAAGCGACGGCCAAGGAACTCGCCCGATTCTTCGGCAGCCTGGACCGTCTGATGCGTGCAAGCGAGAAAACCCTTCAATATGTTCCCGACATCGGATCGGAAGTGGCGCGGTCCATCGTCCAGTTTTTTGCCGAACGGCACAACCAGGAAGTGATCGGGAAATTGAGATCGGCCGGCGTGCGATGGGAGGAAGAAAAAAGAGGGCGCCTCAAACCGACAACGCTGGCGCAGTTTATCGGTTGGCTCGATATCCCCGGCGTCGGACCTTCCGCGGCGGAACGGCTCGCGGAATATCCCGGCGGTTTCAAGCGGCTGATGCAGGCCGATGCCCAGGCGCTTCGCCGGGAACTGGATCTTTCCGCGAATGCGGCGCGGTCGGTCGTTGACTATTTCAGCAACCCGGAAAATCGAAACGTGATCGAGCAACTTATGGACCTGGGCGTGACGTTTACAAAAGATGCGGCTGAAGGCGAAGGATCGCCGGTCCGCGGCAAAACGTTTGTTCTGACCGGCACGCTGCCGAACCTGACGCGGGAGGCGGCCAAGGAGAAAATCGAGGCGATGGGCGGCAAGGTGGCCGGAAGTGTTTCAAAGAAAACCGATTATGTCGTGGCCGGAGCGGAAGCGGGCAGTAAACTCGCCACGGCTCAAAAGCTGGGCATTCCGATCCTGGGCGAAGAGGGTTTGAAGGAGCTGCTGGGACAATTATAGAACACTCAACAAAGGAGGGATGGATGAGTACTAAGAAAAACATGGCCGCTGTTATTGTGGTTCTCTTTCTGGTGATGATTTCGGTTGGAATTAAATCGGTTGCCGTCTTTGCGGCCGATATTAAGATTGCGAAGGACCATGCGGCTGAAATGGTGAGCCACGCGAAGGAGATGGTTTCACAC
>JACQHO010000127.1 GCA_016198945.1 Nitrospirota bacterium
AATCGTCTCCGTCTGCTCCCGGATCCGGCCCATCCCCTCGATCGACCCCTCCACCGATTTCCGGCCGGCCTGGGAACTCTGCGACGCACGCTGCGCCGTCTCCGAAACGTACTTGGCTTTTTGGCTGGAAACCTGCGCCGTCTGTTTCACTTCCTCCACCGTCGTCGTCGTCTCGCTCACCGCCGTCGCCGTCTCCGCCGCCCCCGACGCCACCTGCGTCGTCATCGTCAAAATCTCAGCCGAGGAAGAAGAGAGTTGCGCAATCGCCCCACGCAATTGTTGCGTGATGGATCGCGTGAGAAGGAAGCCGATCGCCAGACCGGAAATGAGGGCGAGGAGCGAAACGGAAATCAATACAATAGTAGAACGACCGAGTGTTCTTGAAACATCCGCGCGGCCGTCGGCGAGGCGTTTCTGCTTCAATTCAATATACTGGCCGCATTTATCCCGCAATTCACCGGCAAGGGGAAGCGCTTCTTGTTCGCTCAAAACGATAGCCTCTTTGAGCTTCCCCCGTTGTATCAGCGCAATCCCCCTTTCCTGCGATTCCTTATATTTCTTCTGGATGCCCTCGATCTCATCGATGATTCGGCGGCCGGTTTCAGCATATGAAAGGTTTTTCATTCTTTCAATCTGCGCATCGAACTGTTGGTGACTTTCCCGCAGGTCATTCACAAATCTACCTTGTTCTTCGGGATAAAGCAGCAACCCGCGATATTGAGCCGCCTGATCTCTGGCGATTAGTTTGAGTTCCGTCGCGCCGAGAATGGCCTGCGCTTCCACGTCCAAAAACTCGGCATAGGCCCTTTCGATGACCTTGAGCGAATAGAACCCGCTTGCCGTCACAATCACCAGGATCACCAGCACCACGGCGTATCCGCCGATGATTTTTTTCCCGATCGTCATGATCTATTCCTCCCTGTCTTCCGCGATACCGCCCGCCGGTCTCACGTTTCCGCGTCCTGACACACAATCATCCTGGGGTCCGACAACAGCTTCTCTGCGTCTAAAATCACGACCCGTTCCGGCGTAACGCCTTTCAGATATTCCTCCCGGATGCCGGTGAGCGTCGGGAGCGAGGGCTGGAGTTCGTCGACCGGAATCGTGCGCACCCCTAAAATTCCGTCCGCTAAAACACCGAACTCCATCCCCTCGACCTTGCTCGGGGCGGGTTTGTCCGAGTGAAGAACGATGACCTTGTTGAGATCGCTCAGCCCTTTCTCCGGGAGGTCAAAGAACTTTTTGATGTCGATGACTGAGAGGATCCGGCCGCGGACATTGATGATGCCGAGGACGAACGGCGGGGCGCCCGGCAGCGGCGTGAGATCTTTCAACGGATGGACTTCTCGAACAAACGCCGACTCAATGCCGTACTTCTCATGCGCCAGGAGAAACTCCACGACGTCGAGATCCGCCTCCGCGGGTCTCTCCGCTTCGGGCTCACGGGCCAGCGCCTTGGCTCTAACTTTGAGGATTCCTCTCTGTTTCTCGGCCGTCGGCGTCCATCCTTGTTCAATGGACGCTTGCGCGGTTTCGAGGCGATGACGAACCTCGTCCCAATCGAGGGCCGCGGTCTGTTTCCGCTTCGGGATGGGTTTTTTGTCTTTCATGCGGCCGTCTCCTTGAACGTCGTCGATCGAATGATCTCCATGAGCCTTCCGACCGTCAGCCCTTCGGATTCCGGCAAAACCTCTTCCGGGCGGCGCTGATTCAGCAGCGCAAGGGCGTTCTCAAAATGCTTTGCCGATTCTTTGAGTCTGCCTTGTTGTCGTGAAAGATGCCCCAGAGCGAAATGGGCCAGCACAAAGTCTGGATCAAGGTAGAGCGCCCGTTTCAGCGAAAGGACCGCTTCCTCCATTTGATCTTGTTCCTGGAGGACGGTGGCCAGGAGGTAATGGCGCCCCGCGGCCAGTTTGTCCGCGGCGATCGCCCGTTGGCACCACTGGAAGGCCTCGGCGAGGCGGCCCTGGTTGGCGTAAACCCTGGCCAAAAGGACCATCGCCTTTTCGTCGTCCGGACGGTCTGAAAGCAGCCGGACAATTTTTTCCGATGCCTCCGCATAACGGCCCCGCTCATACAACACCGCGGCGTCCATATATGGATCCGGCTTTTGAAGCGCGGGGTCTGACGTTTCAGGTTTCAGGCTTGAAGTTTCAAGTTTGAAGTCTGAAGTTTCAGGTTGAACGTTTAGAGTTTCGTATTCGACGGACGTTTCAAGTTCAACGTTTAAAGTTTCAGGCTCATGCTGATCATTCGCAACGTGCGACCCTAAACTTGAAACTTGAAACTCGGAACCTGAAACTTTCCTGTAGAGGATGACGCCGGGTAAATTGACGGTTGCGAACTGCGAAAAGAGCGCCTGCGATGTTTCGCTCGGGCTGACGGTCAACCACCCGCCGTTTATCAGCGAGCGGTAAAGATTTTGGATGACCCGCCTTGCTCGTTCCGGTGCAAAATACATCAGTACGTTGCGGCAAAAGATCACGTCCATCGCGTTGGTGTTGTTCGTCAGCGAAGGATAGACATCTTCCGCCAAATTGAGATAGGAGAACGTTACCCTCTTCTTGATCGCGGGAAGGATCTCAAAGCGACCCCCCTTTTTTCTTTCGAAACACCTCTCTTTGATCCAGGCCGGACTATCACGAAACGACCATTCAGCGTACAAACCTTCGGACGCCTTCTGAAGAAAACGCGGATTGATGTCGGTGGCCAGGATCGTAATGTTCCAGTTTTTCAGATCCGGAAGAAGTTTATCAAGCAGGATCGCAATGGAATACGGCTCTTCACCCGTGCAACAGCCCGCGCTCCAGATCCTTAAACGCGGCTCGGTTTTCCGCCGGGACCGGATCAATTCCGGAAGGATGCGCTCTTCAAGAATCTCAAAACATTTTCTCTCCCGGAAGAAATAGGTCTCCCCGACGGTCAGAAAACCGGCCAGGATCTCGATTTGGCTCTTGGTCAACGGCGAGGAGAGAAGCCATCCGATGCAGGTTTCGGCATCCTTAAAGCCGAACGCCCGGGCCGCGGCGCTGATTCCCCGGCCGAGATCGCGCGCGCGTTCTTTTGGAAAATACAGGCCCATCTGATCCGCGACGAATTCATTGAGCTTCGGAAGAAGCATGTCCGGAAAGGATTCAGTCATCTTTGATCCGTCTTCAGCGCATTTTCCAACGCGTTGTCTTCCGGGAGAGAAAGAAATGTCTCCAGATCATGAATGAGGATCAGGCCGTCATCGAGTTTCGCCACGCCTTTGACATAGTCCAGCCCGGGGAGAATCATCTCCGCGGGGACCGTCTTTTGTTCAGGATATTCGATGACCCCGCCGACGGTGTCCGCTAAAAGCGCAACCGCGCGCCTCGATGTCCGCGCCACAATCAACTGATCGCTCAGGCTCATTTCCCGCTGCGGCAAACAGAACCGTTTGCGAACATCGAAAACCGGAACAATCTGACCCTGAATATTGACCACACCGAGCACGATCTCCGGCGCTTTCGGCAGAGGGACGATCTCCACGATGCGAAGAACCCGTTCAACCGCGAAAAGGGACAACGCATAGCGTTTGTCATCCAGGGTAAAGATCACGAGTGGATTCGATGAGTTCATGGAATACCTGTCTTTCGATCCGTCCGCGCGAACCCGCGACGGAGTTGAAAAATGCGCTTCTTGCGCAGGCTGTTCAAAAAGCTCCGGATGCAAGGCCGCAGGGTCCGAGGAGCCCGCAACTGTGGGGACAGATTTGAAATCTGTCCCCGGCCAGACGTGAGGACTCCGAGGACCCGAGAACGCAGCAGACGGACTTTTTCAACTGCCTGCTAATGCAGCCCCCACGGCGATTCGCCCACCCATCGGGTCAGATCCTCGGCCGGCATCGGCCGGGCCATGTAGTACCCCTGTGCCTCGTCGCAACCCAGGGCGGACAGCCGGTCCCAGATATCCCGGTTCTCCACGCCCTCGGCCACGACCTTGAGACCCATGTTGTGGGCCAACTCAACGGTCGAGCGGACGATCACCGAATCATTTTGATTCCCGGCCATGTTGATGACAAACGATTTATCGATCTTGACCGAGTCCACCGGCAGTTTTTTAAGATAGGCCAGCGAGGAGTAGCCGATGCCGAAATCGTCGATCGAAAACCGGATTCCCAACGTCCTCAGTCGGGTGATCGACTCCAGCGCGCGGGCCGGATCGGCCATGATCGCGCTCTCGGTGATCTCCAGTTCCAGCCCCTCCGAGACTCCGCTGCTGGTCTGCATTAATTTGGCAAGCTGGTCCGGAAGGTGCGGATCCAGAAGGTTGCGTGCCGATAAGTTGACCGACATCGTGAGCGGCTTGCCTTCCCGGCGCCACACAAGACATTGGCGCTGGGCCTTGTTGAAAATCCAGAGGGTCAGCGGCTTGATCAGTCCGGTCTGCTCGGCGGGTGGAATAAACTCATCCGGCGGGATGAACCCATGCTCCGGATGCTTCCATCGGGCCAGCGCCTCGACCCCGATGACCCGTCGGGTCTTAAGATCGATCTTCGGTTGGTAATGAAGGAGCAACTGGTTCTGCCCGATCGCCTGGCGCAACTCGCCCATGAGCGCGAGACGACGGGGGCTGTGCCGATCATGCTCGGCATTATAAATGATGCTGCCGCGGCCGGACTGCTTCGCCGCGTACATCGCCACATCCGCCCGCTGCATCAGGCTGTCCGGGTTCGCTCCGTGGTCGGGATAGATCGCGATGCCGATGCTGGCCTCGACCGCAACGGGCAGTCCCTCGATCAGGAAGGCCGGTTCCAGGGCTTTCATGACTTTCTGCGCGACCAACTCGGCGTCGCCCGATCCGGACAACGGAAGCATCACGGCGAACTCATCCCCGCCCAGACGCGCGACGAGGTCGGACGGCCTCAGCGCGGTCTGCAGGCGTGATCCGACCTGTTGCAACAAGCGATCGCCGCGATGATGTCCCAGGGTATCATTGACGTCCTTGAAGTGGTCCAGGTCCATGAGCAGCAGCGCAAACGATTTGTCTGCATCGACGTTGATCCGAATGGCATTGAGCAAACGGTCGTAGATCATGTTGCGGTTCGGAAGCCCGGTCAGCGTATCGTAGTAGGCCATGTGCTGAATCATTTTTTCGGCCTCGGTATGGGCCCGGCGCGTCTCCGCTTCGCGCAATTCCCGCTCGATGGCCGGAAGCAGTCGTTTCAGACTCCCTTTCATGATGTAATCGTTCGCCCCGTTCCTCATCGCCTCGACCGCCGTATCCTCGCCGATGGTTCCGGATACGAAGATGAAGGGAATATCAAACCCCTTTCCCCTCAATAACTTCAACGCGGCCACGCCGTTGAAATGCGGCATGGAGTAATCGCCGAAGGCGATATCCCATACCTGCCGGTTGAGCGACGCGTTCATTGCTTCGGCTGTATCGACGCGTTCATGCGTCGGTTCATACCCGCCCCGCCGGAGTTCCCGCAGGAGCAGATCGGCGTCGTTTTCCGAATCTTCAACGATCAATACGCGGAGGGGTTTTGGCACGACCGTCTAGCCTCCCTCTGAGGGGGTTTCATTCAGCACGAGCCAATAGAGTCCCAGTTGTTTCACGGCATCGAGGAACTGGGCGAAATCGACCGGCTTTTGAATGTAGCTGTTTGCGCCCAAACGATAGCTTTGGATCATGTCCTGCTCTTCCCTGGAGGAGGTCAGGATGACGACCGGCAACAGCTTCGTCTTCGGGTTTTCGCGAAGCTGTTTCAGAACCTCCAGTCCGTCCAGTTTCGGCAGCTTCAGGTCCAACAAGACGACCGAGATAATCTGACCGTCCTTGCGTCCGGCATAGATCCCCCGCCCGAAAAGAAAATCGAGGGCTTCGGCGCCGTCCCGGGTTACCACAATTTCATTGGCAATATTGTTTTTCTTAAGGGCCCGTAGCGTCAGGGCCTCGTCGTTCGGATTGTCCTCGACCAACACGATGATTTTCTCCTGCATCCCGCACCTCCTTATTGTAGGGGCTCGCGTCGCTCACAGATGGGGACAGATTTAAAATCTGTCCCCACTATTTGATTTGAAATCTGTCCCCACCTTTCGGAGCCTCCCCCTCTCGCTCGCTTTGCTCGCTGTATGGATTACCCAGGGTATCTACTGTCGCTATAAAAAACCGGCCTACAGCGTGAAATAA
>JACQHO010000139.1 GCA_016198945.1 Nitrospirota bacterium
CCTCGCCACAGACTCATTCTTCCTCTTCCCCCTCGACGCGAATGAGCGCCGTTTTCTCGCTGACATCCGGAAACCGGTTGATCTCGGACAGGGCCTGTTGAACGTCCCGCTCCACGGCCTTATGGGTCATCATCACGACCGGCACCGCCTCGCCGATCTTTCGTCCCTTCTGGATCATGGACGAGATGCTGATATTGTATTTCCCGAGCACGCCCGAAATCCGAGAAAGCACGCCGGGCTTGTCCAGCGCCATAAACCGGAGATAATAGAAACTCCGGATCTCCTCCATCGGTTTGATCCGCAGACCTTCTCTTCGGTCGGGATCGAAACCGGTCGGCGGCACGCAGCCGACCGAGTCGTATAAAAGGTTCCGGCCGGCTTCCATCAGATCACTCACAACGGCGCTACCGGTCGGCATCTCACCGGCCCCCTTTCCGTAGAAAAGGGTGTTGCCGACGGCGTCGCCCACGACATAAATCGCGTTGTAAACGCCGTTGACCGTTGCGATCAGGTAGTCCTCCGGAACCATCGTCGGATGGACGCGGGCCTCCAATGCGCCGTCTCCGGACTTGGCGATTGCGAGCAGCTTGATCCGGTAACCGAACTCCTGGGCGTACTCGATATCGGTCGGCGTGATGCCGGTGATGCCCTCGGTATAGATCGACTGGATCTCGACCGGCGTTCCGAAGGCCAGCGTCACCAGGATCGCGAGTTTGTGGGAGGAGTCGATCCCCTCCACGTCGAAGCGGGGATCGGCCTCGGCATAGCCGAGCCGCTGGGCCTCGGCCAGCACCTCGGCGAAGGGCCGCTTCTCCTCGGTCATCTTGCTCAAAATATAATTGGCCGTGCCGTTGATGATCCCGTAAATGGACAGAATCTTGTTTGCGGCCAGACCTTCCTTCATCGCGCGGATGATCGGGATTCCGCCGCCCACGCTGGCTTCAAATCCCAGGTCCAGTCCGGCCTTCTGCGCGGCGCGGTACAGCTCTTCGCCGTGCACCGCCAGAAGCGCCTTGTTCGCCGTGACGACGCACTTTCCCTTCTCGAACGCCTTGAGGATCAGCGAGCGCGCCGGCTCATGGCCGCCGACCAGCTCCACGACGATATCCACCTCCGGGTCGTTGATCACCTCGTCCGCCTTTGTGGTCAGTACGCCCGGCTTGACCGAGACGCCTCGGTCCCGTTTCGTATCCAGATCCGCGATCCGGACCAGCTCCAGCGGCACGCCGAGCCGTCGGCGGATCTCCTCGGCCCGGTTCGTCAAAATCTTGACCACGCCGGTTCCGACCGTCCCGAATCCGATGATGCCCACGCCGATTCTTTGTTTTTTTTGACCCATCATATCCATACCGGGCGCAATGTCCGCCTGAGGCGGATGCGCCCCTACAAACCCATCACGTCTTTTTTAAGACTTTTTTAATGCCCTGGATCGCCTGGCGCGTCCGGTGTTCGTTTTCGACCAGCGCAAACCGGACATGGTCGTCGCCGTAATCCCCGAATCCGATTCCGGGAGAAACGGCTACCTTGGCCTCCTGCAAAAGCAGTTTGGTAAACTCGAGCGAGCCCATCTCACGGAACGGCTCGGGGATCTTCGCCCAGACAAACATGGTCGCCAGCGGCTTTTCGACCTTCCAGCCGATCCGGTTCAGCCCGTCCACAAGAATGTCCCGCCGGCTCCGGTACATCCCGACCGCTTCCGCCACGCAGTCCTGCGGCCCGTTCAAGGCGATGATGCTTGCGATCTGGAGCGGCTGGAAGATCCCGTAATCGAGATAGCTCTTGATCTGCGTCAGGGCCTTGACGATGTCGCGGTTTCCAACGCAGAACCCCACCCGCCATCCCGGCATGTTATAGCTCTTGGAAAGGGTGTAGAATTCGACGCCGATTTCCTTGGCGCCCGGCACCTGAAGAAAGCTGGGCGCCCTGTATCCGTCAAAAACAAGATCGGCATAGGCCAGATCATGCACCACGATCAATTGATGCTCGGTCGCAAAGGCGACCAGTTTCTTGAAGAAACCGAGATCCACGACGCGCGTCGTCGGATTGTGGGGAAAATTCACGATCAGCATCTTCGGCCTCGGAAGGGCGTTCTTGTAGGCCTCCGTCAGATCCTCGAAAAAATCATTGTCCTCCCGAAGCGGGACGGACCGCACCTCGGCCCCGGCGATGATGACGCTGTAGGTATGGATCGGATAGGTCGGGCTGGGACAGAGCACGGCGTCTCCGGGACCGAGCGTGGCCAGCGCCAGATGGGCGATGCCCTCCTTGGAGCCGATCGTCACAATCGCCTCCGTTTCCGGGTTGATCTCGACCTGGTAATTCCGACGATACCAGTCCGCAATCGCAACCCGCAGCTTCGTAATCCCGCGGGAAGCCGAGTAGCGATGGTTCTTCGGGTTCTTCATCGCCTCGATCGCCTTGTCCACGATATGCGGCGGGGTGGGCTGGTCCGGATTCCCCATACCGAAATCAATAATGTCCTCGCCCTTCCGCCGGGCTTCCAATTTGAGCGCGTTCACGCTCGCGAAAACATACGGAGGAAGGCGCTTGATGCGTGGAAAGTCGTTCATTGAACACTCCGGAGTCAAAACATAATCATAACTTGTTCATATTAAAGCATATTCTGTAATTTGTCAAATCGAATAAAATGATGGGCGGCAATCGGAATTCAACCGGAGGGGGATGCGCTGTTTAAGGAAATAACAATGGAACTGCGCGAGAAGATCAGCCCGCCGACTGCCTCAAGAAAGCCCGGAACAATTTTCGGCTGGCCCCGTCCTTCCGATACAGAAATTCCGGATGCCACTGAACGCCGATGGCGAATCGGTGGCGCGGACTCTCCAGTCCTTCGATGATCCCGTCCGGGGAGACGGCATTGACGACCCATCCCGGGGCGATTTTTTTCGGGGCCTGGTGGTGCGAGCTGTTGACCTTTAATGCGTCGGTCCGGAGGATTTTATAAAGACGCGTTCCATGGGTGATCCTGACGCGATGGGAGGCCCGCGTCGCGACGGTCTCCTGTTGATGGACCAACGAACCCCGCATCTGCGTCGCGATGTCCTGGATCAGGCTTCCGCCCATCGCGACGTTTAAAAGCTGGAGCCCTCCGCAGATTCCCAGCACCGGGCGGTCAAGCTTCAATGCCTGCTTCGCCAAACCCAGTTCAAACGCCGATCGCTGAATGCTCATGATCTTGAAGCGGGCCTTCCGGCGTTCGCCGTACAGCCGCGGATTGAGGTCCGGCCCGCTTCCGGTGATCAACAACCCGTCGATGCGGCGCAGTAGTTCTGCTTGGAGTTTGGAGTCATCCGTGATCGGGAGGACGAACGGAATCCCGCCCAGATCCTGGACGGCGTCGATGTACCGCGCTCTTAAAAAATAGGTCGGCTCGCCTTGCAAGGAAAAACCTTTTGTGTGACCGGAATTAAAGTCGGGAGTGATGCCGATGATTGGTCGCATATTAACCGGAGTGACCCGTAGGGGCGTACGGCCGTACGCCCTTACATTTTTATTC
>JACQHO010000128.1 GCA_016198945.1 Nitrospirota bacterium
ATTGAAGCCCGGCCGGATCAGCGATCCGGTGAAAACACCGCACGGCTACCATCTCATCCGCGTCCAAAGCCGGCAAACCCGGAAACCCCTCGCGGTGGACGATGTAAGGGAGGAGATTCGACGGCAAATCATCAAGGAAAAAGAAACCGCCCTTTTCGAGGAAACGGTCCATGCCTTAAAGTCGGAATCCACGATCGTGATTTCGGATTCGCTTCTGGCATCCATAGGAGACAATGTCATCCCGAGCCATGATCCCGCGCCGGCCGTTCAGCCTTAGGCCGTTTTGTTTATATGTCCTGCTCTTTCTTTCGATCGGCTGCGGAAGGGCCGTTGTCCCCCCGTCCTCTCCCATTGTGGCGACGATCGATGACGACAGCATCAACCTCGATGAGTTTAAAGCGGCCTTTCTGGAGGTCAAGACCCCGGGCATGCTCGATGAAAACAGCGAATCCGTAAAGGAGTTGAAGCGGAATCTTCTCCATCAGCTCATCGAGCAGCATCTGTTTCTGGCCGAGGCCGTACGGATGAAGTTGACGGTAAGCGCGGAGGAGCTCCAACAGACCGTCGATCGGATCAAGGAAGATTATGCCCCCGGGGAATTTGAGACGATGTTGCAAAACCGGAAAACCAGTCAGGATGACTGGAAGGAACGGCTCCGGAGGGAACTCTTGAGCCAGAAGGCGATTAATCAGGCCGTGCCCGAAAAAATCCAGATTGCCGAGGAAGAGATCCAATCCTACTATAAACTGCACGCAAAGGAATTCGTTCGGCCGAAGGAGGTTCGGGCCCGTCAAATTGTCGTGGCCGGAGAGGAAGCCGCCAAGACGATCCGTCTCCAATTGACGCAGGGCGCCGACTTCGCCGCCATGGCCGGCGCCCATTCGCTCAGTCCGGATAAAGAACAGGGGGGCGATCTCGGTTTCTTCACCAAGGGCGAGATGCCGGAAGAGTTCGACATCGTCTTCACCCTGGGAGTCGGGAAAATCAGCCCCATCGTCAAAACGGCCTACGGCTACCATATCTTCAAGCTGGAGGAACAACGTCCTTCGAAACCGATGACGCCCGCCGAAGCGGCTGAGAGGATTCGAGCCCAATTGACGCAGGAACGGCGTGAGCATTTTTTCCTCGTATGGGTTTCGGGACTCAAGGAAAAATCGCGCATCACGGTGAATGATCAGATCCTTTATCAACCGCTTGTTCGGCCGGAATCGGCCCCGGAGCCCGCCCTTGACTAAACACCTTTGGCACAGAGCCATTGTGATTCTGCTTCTCGGAGCGGGAATTCAACCACTGAACGGGGGAGCCTCGACCCTGGACCGGATCGTCGCCGTGGTGAACGGTGAGATTATCACCCTTTCCGATCTGCAATCGGCCGCCGCGCAGGCCCAGCTCGGCCTTCTGGGCCTCTCGCCCGACGAAACGGCTCCCCGGAGGCCCTCCTCCCAACCGGAGGTCCTAGACCGGTTGATCGACCAAAAGCTCCAGCTTCAGACGGCCCGGAGAAAAGGCGTCGCCGTGGGCCCGGAGGAACTGGAAAGGGCCGTTGAGGAGGTCAAGCAAAAGAACGGGATGACAACGGACGAGGCACTGCAAAAAGCCCTGCAGAAGGAACACACGAACCTTCATCAGTATAAAAACGGGCTCAGGGATCAGATCATGATCCTGAAACTGGTCAATCGCGAGGTGAGGGCGGGCGTCGTGCTCAGCGATGAAGACCTCCGGTCCTATTATGAGGAGCATTCGGATCGGTTTTTGATTCCGATTCAGTACCGCCTCCGCCAGATCTTGATTCCCATTTCCGATCGCGAGTCGGCGCCGGCCGCCGAACAGACCGCCCGGAGCGTGGCGGATCAGCTCAAAAACGGCGTCGCCTTTCAGACCTTGGCCCGACGATACTCGAACGGTCCGGAGGCCAAGGACCCCGGGAATCTCGGCCTCGTGAGGGCGGACCAGATGCTGCCGGAAATCCGACGGGCGATTGAATCGCTCAAGCCCGGCGAGTTCAGCCCGCCCATTCGGACGCCCGCGGGGTTTCATCTCTTGCAATTGGACGAAATCCAACCCCCGGCCCCCCGGCCCTTGGGGGAGGTGCGAACGGTCATCCAGGAGATCTTGTTCCAGGAGCGGTCGGCCGAGTTGTACGAGAAATGGCTGAAGGATCTGCGGACCTCGGCGCAGGTTGAAATCAAATTCTAATAACGGCTGGGGACAGATTTCATGTCTGCTGCGAACCGCCGCATGCAGGCAAATCTGTCCCCAATCAGTCTTAAAGGAGGTGACGGGATGATCAGGATGATTGGAGCGATGCTGCTGACGATCGCGGTCGGCCTGACCTCGGTCTTCGCAGACGAGTTGTTTGACGCAGAGGATGCGCACCGACACTTCAACACCGGTCTGGATCTTTATTTCAAAAAGGACTACGGGGGCGCGATCAAGGAATTTGAAGAGGCCGTCCAGATCGATCCTGAGAACGCCGACGCCTATTACTTCATGGGGTATTCGTATTACAAACTCAGGGACATGCAGAAGGCGATGGAGGTTTTTGATCAGGCCTACGAAGCGGATGTCAAATACAGCCCACTGCGAAGAATGCCGGAGAACGGGGCCTCTCCGGCCGAAGAGTAAGGCAATATCGCACAAGCGTACGCGAACAATTCAATCCCCGTCTTTCTCCCCTGAAATTCCTGCGGCGAGGGCGGCTCTTGCGCGCGAGACCAACTCCCCGCCGTCGTCCTTGGAGGGATCGATCGTCCCGGCCCCAACGTGAATATGGACCGAACATCGCATCGGACCGGCGTCCCACTCCCCTTCGGGAAACATTTCAGGAACGCGCCGGGCCACAAACCGGGCCCCGTCCTCCGTCGTTTGACAGAGCAGCCATAAGAATTCCTGCCGGCCGACCGGAGTGATCATGTCGTAGGCCCGCTTGAATGCGCCGAAACTTTTTTCGGCCTTCTCGATCACCCGGCGAACCGCCTCCTCGTTGTCCGAGGGCGAAACCTCGACCCGTATGGCAAGACAGGATACCGGATAGTTGAAACGCCGTGACCGGATCAATTCCTCCTCGACCCGCTTCTGGAAGGCCTCCATCCCCTTTGCAGCATCCTGGGAGGGAACCGGATAGGCCGTCGTTTGCATATTGACAAGGTGCAATAAGGTCTGTGCCGAAATCTCCTCTCCTCGCGCCAAAGCCGTCTTGATTTTGTCCGCGGCCTTGCTGACCAGATATCCCTGTTCGGTTAATTTCTGGACCGCCTTTAACAGCTCAAGATCCCGCTCGGTGTAGCGATAGAACACCCTTGAGCCGTGTAATTCCTGAACCGGTTGAATGATCCCGATCAGCTTCCAGTAACCCAGTTGCCGGGCGGAAATATTGGCTGTCTTGCAGACTTCTTTTGGACTGTACGTTTTTTTTGTCATACCCTTTCCTTCGTCTTAGAGTTAATTAACGCAATATATATGCCAAACATATTGTAAAATAAGGCCTAAATTAAGCACATGCATGTTCAATGTAATTAATCAAGGGGTTAACATAAGGAGGGGACAATCCAGGAAGGGAAGAGAGGAATTGGAACTAGACGAGATTAGGAAACCGCCTACCTAATTTTTTGACGAAAAATGGAAGATTCCGATCAGCTAACTCTCGATGGTTTTGAGAATTTCCATGAGCAGGGCTTCACGGCCTTGACCGGTCTTCGACGAGAACAGCAGGACTTCTTGTCCGGCGGCAAAGACCGGCAGTTCGCTTTTAATTTTCCGCAGTGCGGATGTCTGCCCGCCTCTTGGAACCTGATCCGCCTTTGTCAAAACCACCGTAAAGGGGACTTTGTAGGAATCGAGCCAGGAAAATAATTGTTGATCGAGAGGCCCCGGCTCGCGGCGGATATCCAGCAATACGATCAGA
>JACQHO010000129.1 GCA_016198945.1 Nitrospirota bacterium
CACCAGAAGCATTCGCTCCTGAGACTCGGAAAGCATCACTTCGTAGGGCGTCATGCCCTCCTCTCGGCGGGGGACGAGGGAAAGATCCAGCTCGATGCCGGTCCCGCCCCGACCCGCCATCTCGACCGAGGAGCTGGTCAATCCGGCCGCGCCCATGTCCTGAATTCCGACCACCAGTCCCCGCTTCATGATCTCCAGGCAGGCCTCCAGCAATAACTTTTCGGTAAAGGGATCGCCAACCTGCACCGTCGGGCGGCGGGCCTCGATCGATTCATCAAAACTTTCCGAGGCCATGGTTGCTCCGTGAATCCCATCCCGCCCCGTTTTGGACCCGATATAAATGACGGTGTTTCCAACGCCGCTCGCGGAGGCCCGGAAGATCTCATCCTTTTTGACAATGCCGAGACAAAAGACATTCACCAGAGGGTTCAAATTGTAACTCTCGTTAAAATAGATCTCGCCTCCCACGGTCGGTATTCCCATGCAATTCCCATAGCCGGCGATCCCGGCCACCACCCCCTCCAAAAGATAACGGTTCCCGGCTGTTTCGAGAGGCCCGAACCTCAGGGAGTTCAGAAGCGCGATGGGCCGCGCCCCCATCGTGAAAATATCCCGGAGGATCCCGCCCACGCCGGTCGCGGCTCCCTGGTACGGCTCGATAAAAGAGGGATGATTGTGGCTTTCGATCTTGAAAACGGCTACCAGGCCGTCTCCGATATCCACGGCGCCCGCATTTTCACCCGGACCCTGAACAACGCGCTCACCCTTTGTGGGAAATTTTTTCAGAAGGACTCTGGAACTTTTATAGCTGCAGTGCTCGCTCCACATGACCGAAAACAGACCCAGCTCAAGCCGGTTCGGCTCGCGGCCGAGCAACGCGAGGATGCGTTGATATTCCTCCGGACTCAACCCATGCTGTTCGATGATCTCTTTATCCATCGGCATGACGCTATCTCGATTGGATGCCCAACTGCTCAAGGGCGGATTGAAAAAGGAGGCGTCCGTCCGTATTGCCGTCCAGGCCCTCGGCGCATCGCTCCGGATGCGGCATCATCCCCAGGACGTTCCGGGCCCGGTTGCAAATGCCGGCAATTGAATCCAGGGAGCCGTTCGGATTCGCCTCATCGCTGATCCGGCCGTCCCGGGTGCAATACCGGAAGACGACCTGACCGTTTTGTCGGAGTTCCCGGAGCGTCTCCGGATCGGCGTAATAATTCCCCTCGGCGTGGGCAATGGGAAGTGTCAAAACACGGCCGGGTTCCAGCGCGGCGGTAAACGGGGTCCCGGTTGTTTCGACGCGGACAAAAACATCCCGGCAGATGAATTTCAGCAGGCGGTTTCGAAGCATCGCCCCCGGCAATAAGCCGGCCTCCAGCAGAATCTGGAACCCGTTGCAGATGCCCAGGACCGGGCCGCCGGAATTTGCGAAGGCCCGCACGCTCTCCATGACGGGCGAATAGCGTGCGATCGCGCCGGTTCGAAGATAATCGCCGTACGAGAATCCCCCCGGGATGATGACGGCATCATAGCCGCGGAGGTCGGTTTCCTTATGCCAGATGAAATCGGCCGGTTGGCCCAGGAGATGCTTGAGAACGTGATAGCAATCGTGATCGCAGTTCGAACCCGGAAAGACTAAAATGCCAAACCGCATGCTTGCTCCGATTACAGGGGCTCGCGTCACCCCCTCCATCCGCCTCAGGCGGAATGGAGCCTCCCCCTCTCGCATGTCTGCTGCGATTCGCAGCATGCAGGCTCGCTCCCGCTCGCTGGTTATCTATTCCTCAATCTTCGCCAATTCTTTTACGGTCTTGAGCAGTTCGTTGGTCTGGATGGGTTTGGGAAGATAGGCGTTGGCGCCCAGTTTGAGACCCTTTTCTTTGTCGGCGTCGGCGCCTTCCGTGCTGACGATGATGACCGGAATCAGGCTGTAATTGGGATCCTTCCTGACGATGCTGAGCAGTTTCAGACCGTCCATGAGGGGCATATTGATATCGGCCACGATGAGGTTGATCTTGCTCTCCGAAAGTTTCTTCAGGGCCTCGACGCCGTTTCCGGCTTCAAAAATCCTGGCGCCGCGGATCCGTTTCAGGCTGAACGAAATCAACTGACGCATCGTGGGCGAATCTTCAACCACCAAGAAATTATACTCGGCCATATCCCCCTCTCGTCGCCGTTACTTGTCCTTGCCGCTCAGCAGATCAATAAAACCCTGGATGGTCGACAGTTTCCGCTCGGACACCGAGTAGAGCTTCGAACTGAAGATCGCCGTGGCCGCATGACCGGCCAGCATCGAAAACAGCTCGTAATCGACGCGGCTTAATTTTTTGCTCTTTTGCTCGAGGAGTGAAAAGATGGCCAGTACGCCGATGACACGGTCCTTGATCTTCAGGGGAATGCAAACCAGCGTATCCATTTCATGGGCGGGCTTGAACCCTTCAACATCCGGCTCAAAATAACTTTCGCCGGTCTTGGCCACATCCCCGATAATCCCTTCGCCCAGCTTGATCTTCTTCATCCGCTTTTCTTCAATCCCTTCGGACGCGACGGCCGTCAATTCGTTCGTGACCTCGTCCAGAACCATGATCGCGAACCGATCGGACCCCACCAGATTGATGACGATTTCCTGAAGAATCCTCAAGACTTCGTTGAAGTCCAGGGTCGAATGAAGTTGATAACTAGCGACGTAAAGATTGGCCAGGTTGTTGTTCTCCTCCTCCACTTCGATGTATTTGGTGGCAAAATCCTTGTTCTCGGCCTCAACTTCTTTAAAGCGGTCCAGCAGTGTCTGTTTTTCTTCCTGAACCTTCTGCAGCATCTCCTGGAGTTCGCTGACAGGGGTTCCTTCCATTCCTTTTTTGATCGTCTTGGAATCTTCCTCCAGCTGGACAATCTTATAACGGAGGCGCTCGTTCTCTTTGAGGAGATCCTGGGTAAACTCCTCCCCCTTTCGGAATACCTCCAGAAATTCCCTTGTTTTTTTAAATAACTCCGGTCCGGATTCCGGCTTGTCCATAGGAGCCTCTTCTTATTATTTTTTCATAATACCACGTTTATAAAACCGGAACAAGAGGAAGATTCTTTTCAGGCCGGACAGCATCGAATCACTTCGGCCGGAATCCGGTGGAGCGGAAGAACTTTATCGATCACTCCAATGGCGATCGCTTCTTTCGGCATTCCGAACACGACGCTCGTTTCCTCCGCCTCGGCGATGGTTGCCCCACCCTTTTCCTTGATCGTCTTCATTCCCAGTTTGCCGTCCGATCCCATCCCGGTCAACAGGATCCCCAAGATCCGACCGGCATAAACCTCGGCCGCCGAGATCATCATCCGGTCCACGGAGGGCGTGTATTTATCCGAATCATTCTTGGGAGTCAGATCAATCTGAACGCCGTTTCGGACGGAACGGAGCTGCATGTGATATCCTCCCGGGGAGATATACACCTTTCCGGCCTCCACCCGGTCCCCCTGCGCCCCTTCTTTTACCGGCAGCTGGGCCGAACGGGCCAGTCGCTCGGCAAAATAGAGCGTGAAGCCGGGCGGCATGTGCTGAGC
>JACQHO010000130.1 GCA_016198945.1 Nitrospirota bacterium
CACAATGTAATGTAGGGGCGCACGGCCGTGCGCCCCTACCGGCCATCACCACCGCGGTCCAGAGCTGGAACGGCCCGGCGCCGATCCGCCATTGACCTTTTTTAGATATTCCGATACAATCCCGCCTTCAACATCCCTTGCCTGGCGCGGCCGTTTCCCCTTCGACTAAACGCCCCAAGCCGCCGGGAAGAGATCGCGGATTCGAAACATGCGCACTGATCCTTCATATCATTTCTTTCGACTTTCATTCCATATCCATGCTCACGGCATGAACCATCCCCGCTCCCCCGGAATCAAAACCGGGATCGGTGGAAAGGAAAAAGACATTCATGAAGGCGCGTCTTTTTAATATCGGGGTCGTTTTCGCATTGATTTTCTTTTCTCTGCCGGCGGCCTCACTCGCACAGTCTCGCTCGGCCATCCCGCCCCTTGCCGATGAGTCAAAATTTCTGAGGAATATAACGATCCCCAGCGGAACGATTCTGAAACCCGGAGAGGCCTTTACAAAGACCTGGCGGATCATGAACCAGGGGTCCACCACCTGGGAGGATTACCAATTGGCCTTCATCGGGGGAGATTTATTGGGAGGGCCGCCGTTTGTCGGGATCCCCACGACATCGCCCGATCAGATCGTGGATGTCAGCATTCCAATGTTGGCGCCCGTCAAACCGGGCGAGTATCGGAGCGAATGGCGCATGCGCACCCCCGATGGCAGGCCCTTTGGAGAGATCGTATATGCCTTGATCACGGTCAAGGCCGTCGCCCCGCCGACCGCGCCGGCGGCCAGGGAATCAAGGCCGATTCTTTATCTGGATGTTCTTGGCGTGGAACCGGTGATCTCCGCGGTTCCACAGGAAGGGGCCTCCATGAAGGCCCTGGTGCGAAGCTCCGATGTCGGTTGTCTGGTCTGCAACGGGAGTTTCTCGGCCATCTGGTCTCCCGACGGCAGCCGGTTTGCCTATATTGTCCTGGACATGGAAACCGGGGATTCCGTTCTTTATGTACAGGATCTTGATGGAAAACCGGCCAGGATCATGTCGGACAAAGAGCCGATGAGCGAGTCTCCCGTCTGGTCGCCGGACGGCCGTAAGATCGCGCTGCTCAGCCACGGCATCACGGTCGTGGATGTTCCGGAAGGAACGCTTCATCTATTCTCCCTGACCGGCGTAAAGCGCATCGCTCGATCGGCGGGTTTCATGGCCCGGCCGAATAAACTTCGGTGGTCCCAGGACGGCCGTCGGATTCTTCTATCCTGGGGCGCGGCCGTGATACTGGATACGACCACCGGTCAGATCGAAAAAATCACGTCGCATCCTGTTCTGGCGGAATGGGCGCCGGGGGATAAAGGCATCTATTATTTCGACATTCTTTACAAGGATTCCAAGGCCGGCGTTCCCCTGGACTGGGGAGGGTTTTATTTTAGGCCCCTCGGCGCCCCGGAATCGATCCGTTTGACGGAGGCCGAAGCTCTGAAGCAAGCGCTGGAACTGAGTCTGCAGGACCTGGTCGGAGCCGCGCTTTGGCCTGGATTTTTGACGCTTTCCCCCAAGGGAAATCATTTGGCCGTGATAATCCGTAAATCGGAGCTTCAGGAAACGTTTGCCTATCTCTACGATCTTCAGCACGGCGGATTAATCGCGCTGGACGCGCCTTCCAGACGCATCCGGATCAAGGACATGCTCACCTCGGTGGACTGGAGCCCGAATGAAAAGGCCCTCGCGGGGGCCGGGATGGCGGACGGGCGGATCGGGATCAAGCTGCTCGACCTGGAAACCGAATCCTGGACGTCCTTGACCGTCGTTCCTCCGACCGAGGCCGTCGGATCGCTTTATGGATACGGATTCAAGACCCTCAGCTGGACAAAGTAGCGAACGAAATGATCCGATATTTTTCAAATCAGGAGAAGGGCATGAAAAGACTCAAAGGAGGTTTGTCGGCCACTGTGTGGCTTGCGGTCTTTATCCTCGCGATCGCGTCGGGCAAGGGTGCCCAGGCCGATACGGGTGAGCTGGAAAAATTCATCCGGGCCCGGATCGAGATCGGCGAGACGATGTCCAAGTTTATGCGTGAGCAGGGCGGGATGGACCGCTCGACCGAGAACATGAAGAAGATGGAAACCGATATCAACGCGATGGTGGCCGAGATCCTCGGAAAATTCGGAATGACGACCGAGGAATACCGGGCGCGCAGCCCGGTCGTGTTTGGGGACGAGGCCGAGGTCAAGGCCTTTCTTGATGCAAATCCCGATCTAAAAAAACGATATGAAGTCCTCCCGCTTCACCGGGCGCCCGAGCGACGCGGGCCGCCGAGGGAGTAGCCCCGGATGCGGATGAACAATCGACCGGCGGCCGCCTTCTTTCTCTGTCTCCTTGGAATGATTTCCATCGGCGTGATCGTCTCGGATGCGGCGGCGGACCAAGAACCCTCCGTGCCGGTTTTGGAGCCGATCCCCCTTGCCGATTTTTCCCGGTATCCGGAAGGCTGGGAGGCCCGCGGGGGGATGGCGAAGGCCGACGGGATTTACGAACCGGCGCGGGAAGGCGACGCCTCCTATCTGCGGGCCCGGGAATCGTCCGAGTCGGTCCGGCTGTTCAAGAAAATCCCATGGGACTCCGCGGCCTATCCGATCGTGGAATGGCGATGGCGCGTGACGAAATGGCCCGAGACGGCCGCGGCGCGGGTCGCGATCTATATCGCGCTGGACCGGGACGTTTTCGGGATCCCGACCCTGACGAAATACTATTGGAGCCGCGACGAGGCCGCGGGCGAGTTGAAGGAGGGCGGCATGTTCCGTCCGGCCGAGCGGGTGATTCGAAGCGGGCAAATGGATTCAAGCGATTGGATCGTTGAACGGGTGGACGCGCGGGCCGATTTTCAGAAAATTTCCGGGCGGGACCCTCGCGGCGAGGCCTACGGCATCGGGCTTATGGTTGATCCCGGTATCGAGGCCGAGATCGGCGAGATTATCGCCCTTCCACGATAACCCTCCGACCCATCCCTATCAAATCAAGTTTGAAAATTCACCCTTCAGGCAACGGCCTGCCGTACCCTCATGGAACGTGGTATAATTTCCTCCGATGCTCCCCCATCGCCCTTCACTCAAACAGCTTGCCTCGACGCCGTATGATGTCATCATCATCGGCGGCGGGATCAACGGCGCCGGCATCGTCCGCGACGCGACCCTCCGGGGCTTCCAGGTTGCGCTGTTCGAACAGGCCGATTTCGCCTCGGGCAGCAGCAGCCGGTCTTCCAAACTGGTTCACGGCGGAATACGGTATCTCGAGCAGGGACATCTTCCGCTCGTCTTCGAGGCCAGCCGGGAACGGCAGATCCTGATGCGGATCGCGCCGCACCTGGTCCGGCCGCTCCCCTTCCTGTTTCCGGTCTACCGGGGCGCCCCGGGTGGAAAGTTCTTTCTGAACGCGGGAATGTGGCTGTACGATCTTCTTTCGCTGTTCCGAAACATCCGGCTCCACAAAATGCTCGGTCGCGAGGAAACGCTGAGGCTGGAACCGGATCTGCGTCCGGACGGACTCACCGGCGCGGCGCTCTACTACGATGCACAGATGGATGACGCCCGGCTCTGTCTGGCGAATCTCCTGGAGGCACGGGCGCACGGAGCGGTCGTCCGAAATTATGCCCAGGTTACGGAGCTGATCAAGGATGATCACGGCCAAATCACGGGACTGCGGGTCCGGGATCGGATCAGCGGTGAACAGGAAACCATCACGGGACCGGTCGTGGTGAACGCGGCCGGCGCCTGGGTGGATGACGTATTCCGGATGGAATCATCGAACGCCCCGCCCAGAGTCCGCCGGACCCGCGGCTCCCACCTGATCTTCCCGTCCCTGACTCGCGGTCACGCCTTGGTCATCCGAAGTCCCC
>JACQHO010000134.1 GCA_016198945.1 Nitrospirota bacterium
GAGCGGGTTGCCCAGGACGGCGTTCGGACTCAAAGCCCCAAAAGATCTTAAAAATTGTTGTAGCAAGCATCAAAATAGCTCCAATGGGTTATTTTATTTACGATATAATTATGTGAATATATATTCATACATTATAATACTGACCAAATCGAGATGCCCATTTCATTCGATAAAACAACCGCTCAGATCCTCCTCATTGACGATGATGAGATCGTCCGAATTTTTTATCAGTCGCTTCTACAGCAGGCCGGATATGGCGTGACCGTCGCCTCCAGCGGCGAAGAGGGGATTGGACTCTTAAAGAAGAACCCGTTCGATCTGCTGATTGTGGACATTCATCTGGGCGGGATGGACGGGATCGAACTTCTGAGAAAGGCCAAAGAGAGGGATCCGGACCTGGAGGTGATCATCATTACGGCCGACGCCACGATCGAGTCCACTCTCCAGGCGATCGAGGCCGACGCTTTTGATTATCTCATCAAGACGGACAACCGGATGCCCGATGCGATTCTTCACCGAGTCAAGAAGGCCCTCCACAAACGGTGGCTGGTCAAAGAAAATAAAGCCCTGATCCGGAACCTGAGCCGGAGAGAGAAAGAGCTTGAGAAGAATGTTTTCCGAATAAAAGAGCTGCTGGGCTTTATCAATTCCGTAAATGCCTCGAGGAATATGGCGGAATTGATCGACCGGCTCCAAACCGATCTATGCGGCATGCTGGGGGTGCGGCTTTACTCGATCTTCCTCTACGATCGCGAGGCCAAGGTGCTTCGACTGTTTTCCAGCACCCATGCCATGCCTGCCGTCCGCCTGCCGGACGGGCAAGACCGGCCGACCGGAGAAAATCTGGTGATCACGCCAGGACAACGCAAAGAGAGTTTGATGGATGAGGTGATCACCCGCCGTAAAGCCGTCGTGATTGACGACTTCTCTCAATCCCGTTATTCCAGGGATCCGGACAATCAAAGCGTCGAGCGGTATCTTTCGCCCAGCGTCATTTCGATCCCGCTTTTCTCCGGCCGACGTCTGATCGGAGTTCTCAACGTGAACGGAAAGATCAACGGAGTAAAGACATTTACGGCCGACGACGTCCAGTTCGTCTCGATCCTGGGAGAAAATCTGGCGGCGGCGATTCACAACCATCTTTTGATGGACGAGCTGAAACAGAAGGTCGTGGCCCTGGATGCTTCGCTTTCACAACTGAAGATGGCCCAGGACCGGCTGGTTCAAACCGAGAAACTGGCGGCCATGTCCGTCCTGGTGGCCGGCGTGGCCCATGAGATCAAAAATCCGCTCAATGCCATGGTTCTCACCATTGAGAATCTGGATGATGTGCTGAAACTCAAAGCCTGTCCGCCCGTCAGCGTGTCGCATTGCGGACATGCCGAGGAAGTGAACCGCGTCTACTCGCTCTGCCGTAAATACGGCGGCATGCTCCGGACCGAGATCGGGCGGCTGAAAAAGCTGGTCGAGGACTTTCTTGACTTTACCCGGTCTCCGATGCTAAAGTCCGAGCCCGTCAATCTCTCTGAAGCCATCGAAGCAGCACTCACCAACCTGGAACCGGAAATCATCAAGGGCGGTGTGCAAATCGCGCGGAAAGTGGGCCGCCGGTTGCCGCCCGTTTCCGGGGATCGGGATGGACTCCACCGCGTCCTGGTGAATCTGCTGCTGAATGCCGTTCAGGCCATGCCGTACGGCGGGACGCTCACCGTGGCGGCCGGCGTGAAGAGCGATCGCCTTTTCATCACGGTTCGCGATACCGGGACCGGCATCTCGAAGGAAAATCTGCCCAGGGTTTTTGATCCCTTTTTCACCACCAAAGCAGGCGGCGTCGGACTCGGACTGTCACTGGTCTACAAGACCGTTCAGGCGATGGGGGGAGAAATTAAACTGGATTCGGCCAAAGGGCAGGGGACCGAGGTTCTGTTAACCTTTCCGTTAAAACGCGATTAGGGGGTAGTTTAAGTGAAGATTCTCGTTGTAGATGATGAAGAGAACAGCCGGATCGGTCTGGAAGATCTGTTGAGCCGCCGCGGCTTCGAGGTGAAAACATTTCCGGGCGGCGAGCCGGCTCTCAAGGAGCTGGAGCGGGAACCCTACTGCACCCTCATTACCGATCTTCGAATGCCGGGAATGGACGGCATCGAGCTGGCCCGCCGCGCCAAGGAACTCCGCCCCCAGATGTTTGTCATCCTGTTGACGGCCTACGGGACGATCGAGAACGCCGTGGAGGCGCTCAAGGACGGCGTCCATGACTACATGATCAAACCGGTTCGCACCGAGGAGCTTTTCGCCAAGCTGAAAAACGTCGAAGAGTTGTGCGGTCTGCGCGCGGAGGTGGAGGCATTCCGCCGCCGGTTCAGCGGGACTGCCCAGCTTCAGGACATGGTCAGTCAGGACCCCAAGATGTTAGAGGTCTTCCATCAGATCGAGCAAGCGGCGGCCACGGCCGGTACAGTGCTGATCACCGGCGAGACCGGAACCGGGAAGGAATTGGTTGCGCGTGCGATCCACGGCATGGGTCCCCGCGGCGGAAAGCCCTTTGTCGAGGTTCATTGCGCGGCCTATTCGGAGGGTCTCATCGAGAGTGAATTATTCGGTCATGCCAGGGGCGCTTTCACCGGTGCAGTCCAGGAACGGAAAGGCAAGATCCGATCGGCGGACGGCGGGACTCTTTTTTTAGATGAGATCAGCAGCATCAGCATGAATGTGCAGACGAAGCTCCTCCGCGTGCTGCAGGA
>JACQHO010000131.1 GCA_016198945.1 Nitrospirota bacterium
CTTCAATCCCGGCCAGGTTGACCCCCAAGTCCCGCGTCAGCGAGCAGATCGTCCGGATCCGCCGATGATCGCGGTCATTATAGGTCACCGCCTCGCGGCCGTTTTCCAGAATCACGACGACACGCCCGATCAAACCCCGCCGTTCATACGTCAAAAGCGTTCGCGGATGCAATCGATACAGTTTGCAGACGGTCGAAATCGTCATGTAGGTTTGAGTCGCCCGGCTCTTCTTGATTCGCGCCTTCGGCATTTCTCACTCCAGGTTTTTTCGGATGGTTTGATCGTGGCCCCCCTCGATTCTCAAGCGACGCAGCTCGGCAAAAAGTTCCCGCTCCCTGGCGCTGAGCTGATCCGGAACCATGACCCGTATCCTGTAATACAAATCGCCCGCCCCTTTCCCGCCCGGCTTGTGCAGCCCTTTTCCGCTCAACCGGAGTCGCCGCTCCGATGGACTGCCGGGTGGAATCTTTAAGAGGACTTTCTGACCCAGCGTTGGAACGGGGGCCTGCATTCCCAGAGCGGCTTCATCCGCCCAGACGGGCAGGTCCGCTTCAAGATCATAACCGTTGAGACGAAACAGCCGATGCGGAAGCACCCGAACCGTCAGATAGAGATCCCCCGCGGGGCCTCCCTGGATTCCCTGACCTCCCATTCCGGCCAGCCGGATTTTCGAACCCTCCTTCACGCCCTTGGGTATCTTGACCTGGACTTCGCGCGGACTGCGGATCTGGCCGGTTCCGTGACAGGTCCCGCAGGGCTGTGCGGATGTGACGACCTGTTTTTTCCCTTCGCGAAAGAAAGAGGTCATGACCATTCCTTGCCCGTGACAGGTCGGACAGGTCTCGCCCACAAAGAGATTCAACAATTTACGGGGTCCGTGGAACAGGTCCTCCAAGGTGAGTTCGATCTCGTACTGCAGATCCCCTCCCGGACGGGGGCCGGTGGTAAACGGCGTCCCGCCGAATCCGGACATCCGTTCCCCGAAAAATGTCGCGAAGAAATCTCCGAGGTCGAAATTCTCTTGCGACCACCCGCCGGGGCGCGCATATTGACGCGCGGTTTCGCGGTCTCGCTGGACCTGTTCCCAATTCGAGCCCAGATCGTCATACTTTCGGCGCTTTTCCGGATCGTTCAAAACTTCATTGGCCTCGTTGATTTCCTTGAATCGCTCCTCGGCCGATCGATTTCCGGGATTCAGATCGGGATGAAACTGCCGTGCCAATTTGCGATAGGCTTTTTTGATTTCGGATTCGGGAGCGTCTTTGGAGACGCCCAGAATTTTATAGTAGTCCTTGTATTCCATTCAGTTTAAGCTCAGCATATAATTCGTCAGATCGTCCCGTTCGGCCGGACTCACGGCAAGGCGGGGCATGATCGAACCCGGCACGACCGCCGACGGATCATCAAAATGACGGACGAGCCAGTCCCGGTCCCGGACTTTTCCTACATAAGAAAGGTCCGGTCCCACGGCCCCGCCGGATCCATGAATGCGGTGACACCCGTTGCATTGAAGCTTGGAATAGAGTTCCCGGCCTCTCACCACCGAGGGATCCGTCGTCGGAATGGAATAGATTTCCTGAAGCGAGATCGCCATCAAACCAAAAACGCCGAGCAAGAAGGCGGCTCCGATCAGGATCGCCTTGGGACGCCGCGCCGGGTGGCGCGCCGGGCTGCGATCGATAAACGGAAGAAACATCAGGACCGCATAAAACACCGCTGGAAGGATCCAGGTCGCCAGCGGCTCGAAGGGGCCGCGGACATATTTCAGCCCCTGATAATAGAACAAGAAGTACCATTCCGGGATCGGCTTGAAGCTCGTGTCCGAGGGATCGGCTTTGTCCGCCAGCGGAAACGGCAGGAAGGCCGCCAGGACCGCGACGATCAGAAACACCCCGCCCATCACAACGGCATCCATAAAAACCTGTCTGGGATAGAACGGCTCGCTCGCGGTCCGATGCCGTCGTTCCTTCGGCACGGACAGACCTGCCGCTCTTTTTTCTTCAAACGAGCCGGCCGGGCCGATCCGCCTTAAAATAAACAGGTGAAGCGCGATGAGACCGAGCGTCGTCAGCGGAAGAAAAAGGACATGGAGCGCAAAAAACCGGGTGAGCGTCAGGGCGCCCAGAGTTTCACCGCCCCGGATGATCCGAGCCAGGTCGCCGCCGATCCAGGGAATCGTGCCGACCATGTTGATTCCGACCTGGGTGGCCCAGTAGGCTTTTTGATCCCACGGCAGGAGATACCCGCTGAAGGCGAAACCAAGCGTCAGAATAAACAGCGCCACCCCGACCATCCACATCGCTTCCCGCGGGGGTTTGTAGGCCCCGTACAGATACACCTGGAGCATGTGAAGCCCGATCGCCAGCACCATGGCGCTGGCGCCCCAGTGATGAAGCCCCCGCACAAAGGCGCCGAATGCCACGGAGGACATGATAAACTGGATGCTGTCGTAGGCATGATCCGGCGTCGGGGCGTAATAAACGGCGAGGAACATCCCCGTGAGAAGTTGGAGGCAGAAAAGAAAAAGCGTGGCGCTCCCGAAGACATACACCCAGCTGGCGCCGCCGGGAATCGGCTCGTTCAGGAGCATTTCCTCGACGGGCTTGAGCCTCAGTCGGCGGTCCAGCCATTGATAGATCGCCCGTGTCGCCCTCATAACTCAATCTGCCGGGACGTTCCGGACTTGAATTGCTTGTCGATCACGAAAAGCCGGTCCCCATCCAATTTGAGGGGCAGGCGGTCCAGGGGACGCGGGGCCGGACCGCTCAGGACCTTGCCGGTGATATCGAAAATACTGTTATGGCAGGGACATTTAAAAAGACGGTCGTCGGAATCCCAGTGGTAACCGCATCCGAGATGCGTACAGAGAGGGGCGAAGACCGTGATTTCCCCATCCGGTCGCCGGACGGCCCAGACCGATTTCATGGCCGTGGTCTTTAACCATCCGTCTTGGACGGTCACGACATACGTAAGCTCCCGGGGAACACCGATGTCCAATTCTCCGAGGACGCCGGCTTCGGCCCAGTCCCGGGTCTGCCGTCGGAAGGCCGGTGAAATCAGATAACCGACCAGGGGAATCGAAAGGACGATTCCGATGAATCCCATGATGAATCCGGTTGTGCGGACGAGAAAGGTGCGCCGTTCCATTAAGGTGATCTCACAATGCCGATTTCCCGAAGGCGCTTAGGCCGTGTCGAGGATCTCCTCCGCAATCCGGTCCCAAAGACAAAGACCCCTGGAAGAGAGCCGGAGGCGAGGAGGGTCCAGGATCATCAATTCATCCCGACGCCACTGTTCGAATGTTTGTTGAAGGCGATCCGGAACGACCCGAGAATATCGTCTTTGGATCTCATCGAGACAAACCCCTTCCGTCTTTCTCAGCCCGAAAATCAAGGCCTCCCTGCAGGCCAACTCCGGGTCGATCGGCTCGGATTCCTCAATCGCCCCCCCGCCGGCCTCGACCTCCCGGATATAGGCTTCGATTTTCTCAATCTTCGAGAAACGCCGGTCGGCTAAATACGAATGGGCGCCGGGACCGAGGCCGAGATAATCCTGCTGGCTCCAGTAACCCAGATTATGACGGCAGGCAAAACCGGGCCGCGCGTAGTTTGAGACTTCGTACCGCACATATCCAGCATCAGAAAGTTTGGCCGCGGTCAATTGATCGAACCGGACCTGTCGTTCCTCATCCGGCAATATCAGAAGCCCGTTTAAGGAATCCGCTCCAAAGCGTGTCCCCTCCTCGATGGTCAGGGCATAGGCCGATAGATGCCCCGGGCCAAGACGGATCGCCTCGTCCAAGGTCCTCTCCCAGTCTTCCAGACGCTGGACCGGCAGCGCATACATAAAGTCAAGATTGATATTTTCAAACCCGGCTTCTCGCGCAATCCGATAGGCCTCCCGCGCGACATGCGAGCCGTGCGCGCGTCCGAGCCACTCCAGCTCGTTGTCTTGAAACGATTGAACCCCCATGCTC
>JACQHO010000135.1 GCA_016198945.1 Nitrospirota bacterium
GGCAAGAGGTTTTTAAGCCGTTTTCCCACTGAAAGATGGTCGCGGATCCGGGTCGCCGATATTTCATAATCCGTCCGATGAAGCAGAATCAAACCGGTCTTCGGCGTCAACGGATAATCATATCGGAACAACCGTCCGGCGTCCATCTCCCGCAATATCCCGGATGGAATCCCCTTCAGAAAAACGATCTGTCCCAGATCCGAAAAACGGGATCCCGGACGGGAAACGACGATGATGTGGCAGCCTTGAAGGATTTTTTGGGGTGAGCGCCATGTGGAAAATTCCAGGAAGGCATCCAACCCGAGCATCAGGTAAAACTCGGCCTCTTTCGGATACCGCCGTCGCAGGGCGTTTAAGGTGTCAATCGTATATGATTTGCCGGGCCGACTGATCTCCAAATCCGAAACGTCCAGCCCTGGATGGTCCTCCACCGCCAGCCGGACCATCGCGAGACGATGCCTGGCTGAAGGAATTTCCCGGTCGGCCTTGTGCGGCGGCTGGTTGGCCGGAATGAGAAGGACCCGGTCCAGACCCACCGTTTTCAAAACCTCTTCCGCAATCGCGAGATGCCCATTGTGAATCGGGTTGAACGTCCCGCCGAAGATTCCGATGCGCAAGCCCTTTTTCACTCCCTCAACTGCCCTTGGCCCAGGATGATGTACTTCGTCGTAGTGAGCTCTTCCAGCCCCATCGGGCCGCGGGCATGGATACGGCTGGTCGAGATGCCGATCTCGGCGCCCAGTCCGAACTGGTATCCGTCGTTCAGCCGCGTCGAGGCGTTGACGAAGACGGCGCAGGCGTCCACCTCGTTCAGGAACCGCCGGGCCCGCGCGTAATCCCGCGTGATGATCGCCTCGGAATGCTGCGAACCGTACCGCGCGATATGCTCCATCGCCTCGTCCATATCCTTGACGACCTTGACCGCGAGGATCAGATCGAGATATTCGGTCGTCCAGTCTTCTTCATTCGCCTCTTTTACGGCCGGAACGATCGCGCGCGTCTTGGGACAGCCGCGGATCTCGACCCCGGCCTTCTGAAATTCGGCGATCATCTTGGGTAGAAACACGGTCGCGATCTTTTCATGGACCAGCAACGTCTCCATCGCGTTGCAGGTTCCCGGCCGCTGGACCTTCGCGTTGAAGCAGATCGCCTGGGCCATCGCAAGATCCGCATCCGCGTCCACATAGGTGTGGCAGAGGCCCTTGTCGTGCTTGATCACCGGAATCCGGGAATTCTCCGTGACCATTTTCATGAGACCCTCGCCGCCGCGGGGAATGATCAGATCAATCAGCGCATCCAGTTTCAGCATCTCCATCACGGCCTGACGATCGGGATTATCCAGAAAGGCGATGCACCCTTCGGGCAGTCCGGACGCGACGCCGACCTCGGACAGGACCTGGACGATGGCCGCGTTGGAATGAATCGCTTCCGAGCCGCCGCGAAGAACGACGGCGTTGCCGGCCTTGAGACATAAGCTTGCGGCGTCGGCCGTGACGTTGGGCCGGGACTCGTAAACGATCCCGATCACTCCGATCGGAACACGGACGCGTCCCACTTGCATCCCGTTCGGGCGGCGCACCATTTTAATCACCTCGCCGACCGGATCGGGCAGCGCGGCCACTTCGCGAAGGCCGGCCGCCATTTCACCGATGCGCTTGGAGCTGAGCGTCAACCGGTCGATCATCGCACTGGAAAGTCCCCGGCGTTTGGTTTCATCCAGATCTTTTGCGTTGGCCGAAATGAGCGCTGGTGTTTGTGCCGCCAGTTCATCCGCCATCTTGATCAGCGCGGCATTTTTAACCGACGAAGAAAGGACCGCCAGCTTCCGCGCGGCCGTCTTCGCCCGGCCCGCCTTCTCGGTTACGTAGGCACGGATATCCATATTTTCCCCCGTAGGGGCAGACCTGCGTGTCTGCCCGGAATGAAGATCGGCGAACACATGGGTTCGCTCCTACAATATCACCAGATTGTCCCGATGAATCGCTTCGTCGTAATCCTTGGTTCCCAAAATCCCGGCGATCTCGGTCGTTTTGACTCCCCGGATCCTGGACAGATCGTGTGAGGAATAATTCACCAATCCCTTCGCCGCTTCCCGTCCTTGCGGATCCATGCAGCTCACGGCATCGCCGGCCTCGAAGCGGCCTTCCACCCGGACGATCCCCGACGGCAGAAGACTCTTTCCCTTCGCCGCCAGCGCCTCCACGGCGCCGGCATCCAGCCACAGCCGGCCCTTGGTCCGTTTGGTGAAGGCGATCCATTGTTTCCGGCTGTTTCGTTTTCCATCTTCCGGGAGAAACAAAGTCCCGACCTCATTCCCTTTCAGTATCTCGCTCAGCACCCCGGCCCTCCGGCCGCCGGCCACGACGGTCGGCACCCCGTAACCGGCCACCGTTCGCGCCGCCAGGATTTTGGAACGCATGCCGCCGGTGCCTTCCGACGTCGCGGTGTCCTTCGCATGCCGTTCCGTCTCGGCATTGATTTTGGTCACGACCGGAATCAAAACCGCTTCTGGATGATGTCGGGGGTCATCGGTATACAGCCCCTCCACGTCCGACAGGATCACCAGAAGCTGCGAGTCAATCAGATGGGTCACCAAGCCGGCCAGGTTGTCGTTGTCCCCGAACCGGATCTCCTCCACCACGACCGTGTCGTTCTCGTTGATGACCGGAATCACATCGAGACCCAGCAGGGTCATCAGCGTGTTGCGCGAATTGAGGAAGCGCTTCCGATCAGCCAGATCGTCCTGGGTCAAAAGGACCTGGGCCACCTTCAACCCGTGGGCCTCAAATGCCTTTTCATACGCCCAGATCAAGCGGCTCTGTCCGACGGCGGCGGCCGCCTGTTTGACCGGGAGACTTTTGGGCCGGTGTTTGATTCCCAACTTTTCAAGACCGGAGAGAATCGCGCCGGAAGAAACGATCACGATCTCATGCTCCTGCCGCTTCAACTCGGCCATCTCCTGGGCAAGGGCCTCCAAAAGCGTGTGGTTCAGGCCGTGATCCCGCGAGGCGATCAGGCTGCTGCCGATCTTCACCACGAGTCGTTTGACGCCGCTAAGATATTCGCGTCGTTCAAGTTCCATCAGGTCATCTTTGCCGGTTTTAATGCATCGTTTGAAATCTTTCCGCCTAAGGCGGATCGAGCTTCCTGAACCCGGCCGCCCAAATACCGGACCAGATCGGGGATGCCATCCCCGGTCACGGCCGAGACGGGGAGGCAATCCATTTTTTTCTTCCGGCAGTAGGCCGCAAGCTTTTTGAGACGGCTGCCGTCGCCCTGGATATCTTTCTTAGTCGCCGCGATCGCGAACGGCTTTTCCAACAACTCCGGATTATAGGCCCAAAGCTCCCGGCGCAGAATCTCAAAGCACCGGACCGGTTCCAGCTCGGCCGATTCGCCGATGTCGATCAAATAGAGAAGAAAGACATTGCGTTCGATATGCTTTAGAAACTGTATCCCCAGCCCTTTGCCGGTATGGGCTCCCTCGATCAATCCGGGAATGTCGGCCACGATGAACCCGCCCTCAATGCCGCCGGCGACCATGCCGAGTTGAGGGCTCAGCGTCGTGAAAGGATAATCGGCGATCTTGGGCCGCGCGGCCGAGATCACCGAGATCAGCGTGGACTTTCCGGCATTGGGAAAACCGACCAGCCCCACATCCGCCAGGAGTTTGAGTTCCAACAACAGCCAGCGTTCCTCGCCGGGCCGCCCCTTCTCGGCGCGGCGCGGCGCGCGATTCGTGGAGGTGGCGAAGGCCGAATTGCCCTGTCCCCCCCGACCCCCTTTGGCGATCACCTGCTCCTGCCCTTCCGTCGTCAAATCGGCCAGCAACTCATTCGTCTCGGCGTCACGGACAATCGTCCCGCAGGGCACCGGAATCACGACCCGCGGGCTGTTTTTTCCGTGGCAATCACTTCCCTGGCCGTGCTCCGCATGCGGGAGGAGGTAATGCTGCTGATATCGGAGATCCAGAAGGGTTCGGAGTTGGCCGGTCGCTCGGAGGACGACATCCCCGCCGTTTCCGCCGTGGCCGCCGTTGGGACCGCCCCGGGGAACGTACTTCTCCCGTCGGAAGGCGACGCAGCCGTCTCCGCCGTCCCCGGCCTTGACGAATATTTTGACTTGATCGACAAACACAGATTTACTGACCGGGGACAGATTTGAAATCTGTCCCCTCTCGGGTTGGTAGATGGAATCGGGAAGGCCCGCCTGCCCCTGCCCGTCCGGCAGGCGGGGAACAGGCGGGTCCGAAGCGGCGAGGACAATTTGAGATCTCAAATCTCAAATTTGAGATTAAAAGCCTATCAGGCCGGTTCCGGCACCGGATAGACGCTGACTTTTTTACGATCCCCGTCTCGACTCTCAAACTTGACCACGCCGGTGATCTTGGCGAAGAGCGTGTGATCGCTCCCGGTGCCGACATTGAATCCCGGATGAAACCGGGTGCCCCGTTGCCGGACGATGATGCTTCCGGCCGGAACGACCTGTCCGCCGAAGGCCTTGACACCCAGCCGTTTCGCCTGACTGTCGCGGCCGTTTGTAGTTGAACCTTGTCCTTTTTTATGCGCCATGAATCAAACCCCTTCCTGCATTTTACGACTCGCAGCAGACATGTTCTTTATGCCGAATGGATCTCCGTAATCTTGAGCCGTGTATAGGACTGGCGATGTCCTTTGGTTCGTCGGTAATTCTTGCGTCTCTGTTTCTTAAAGACGATCACCTTCGGCTGTCGCCCTTGCGCCGTCACTTCGGCCTTCACCACCGCTCCCGGAATGACCGGATTTCCAATCCGGGCGCCCTTCTCTTCCTGGACCATGAGGACACGTGAAAGGGAAATGGTTTCTCCGACCCGGCCGTCCAAGAGTTCGACCTCGACGGTTTCGCCCGGCGCCACACGGTACTGCTTGCCGCCCGTTTCAATAATCGCATACATAACCAGACTCCGTTAAATGGTGAACGAAATAGATAACATAAAGCATCAAAGCTTGTCAAGCATTCTATCGCCCTTACTGTATTGACAAACCCCGGGCGGATTGTTATATTGAAATCCATTCTTTGTCCGGAACTTCAGTTTGTTCCGAAGAACCCTATAACCGGAGATTCCGAGTGATTCAAGAAACCTCGAAGATTTGGATGGACGGCCGATTCGTCGACTGGAAGGAGGCCAACATCCATGTCCTGACCCACACGCTCCATTACGGCCTGGGCGTATTTGAAGGCCTCCGCTGTTACAAGGGAGAAAAAGGCTCGGCCATTTTTCGGCTCAAGGAACATGTCAAACGGCTGTTCGACTCGGCCCAGATCGTACAGATCAAGATACCCTACTCTCCGAAAGAAATCGAGCAGGCCGTTCTCGGAACGGTCAAAGTCAATCGCATGGAGGCCTGTTATATCCGTCCGATCGTCTTTATCGGTTACGGCGAGATGGGGCTGTACGTGCAGAAAAACCCGATCCAGGTCGCGATCGCAGCGTGGCCCTGGGGCACCTATCTCGGGGATGACGGCGTCCGAAACGGCATTCGGGTCAAGATCTCATCCTTTACACGGCATCATGTGAATATCAGCATGACACGGGCCAAGGTCACATCGTATTACGCGAATTCGCAACTGGCCAAACGGGAAGCCAAGGATGCCGGCTACGATGAGGCGCTTCTGCTGGATATCGACGGGTACGTCGCTGAAGGACCGGGTGAAAATATTTTTATCGTCCGAAACGGGGTCCTAAAAACAACGCCGCTGACCTCGATCCTGGAAGGAATTACGCGGAACAGCATCATTCAGTTGGCGCAGGAAAAGGGGATCCCGGTGGTCCAAGAACGGTTCAGCCGCGACGAACTCTATATTGCGGATGAGGCTTTTTTCACGGGCACGGCGGCCGAGATCACCCCGATCCGGGAAGTGGACGGTCGCGTGATCGGCCCCGGGAAGCCGGGGGAGATCACAAAGCAACTCCAGAAAATGTTTTTCGATACCGTGACCGGAAAAGATACGGGGCATCCATCTTGGTTGACCGCTATTCTCTGAACCTGCTGAGGAATTGTCCGGTGCCGAGGCTCCATCTCGCCCCAAAACTTTCCGTCCCGATGATCTACTACACAACTTTTTCGTCCCCTATCGGCCGGATCGGAATAGCCGCAACACCGCGCGGTCTCTGTCGCATCTCACTGAATGCGACAAGTCCGCCGGCCTTTCGGAAAACCCTCCGACGAGATTATCGCTGCTCCGCCGTCCGACGCGATCGGCTTTTCACGGACCTCCTGGCGTGGATGCGGGCCTACTTTTTGGGCCGCCCGGTTCGATTCAAGTTAAAAATTGACCTTCAGGAAGGTACGCCGTTTCAGCACAAAGTCTGGCGTTCTCTCCTTCGCATTCCATACGGACAAACCCAAAGCTATCAAGACGTGGCGCGGGACATCGGCCATCCCAACAGTTTTCGTGCGGTGGGCGGGGCTTGCGGAAATAATCCTATCGCCCTCATTGTTCCCTGTCATCGCGTCATCAACGCCAACGGAAAGCTCGGCGGCTTCACGGGGGGGCTTCGCCTAAAGAAGCTCATTCTTAAAATGGAGAAGGAACGATCGCTCAGGATAAATAAGAAGCGGATTACCCATCATTGAACAGTGTTGAACATTCCAAACCATTTCCACACAGAATCATTTAAATGTCATTGTAAAACAATAAGTTATGTGATGATCCTGGCACCATACTTGCTCTACATATAAATTATTAGATTGCGCTTCCCATCGCTTGAACCTAATAGAGAGGGCAAAATGGTTAAAAAAACCGGTGCCGAACGCAGGAAGGATCTTCGAATTGATGTCAATATCAAGGTGGATTACTCGACGAAAGGAATGTTCGTTTCGAATTATGTCACCAATCTGAGCAAAGGCGGTGTTTTCATTCAGACCAATGACCCTCTCCCGATCCAATCCCAGATTCA
>JACQHO010000132.1 GCA_016198945.1 Nitrospirota bacterium
GAGCATCCAGACCGGAAGGACCGAGGCAAGGAATCCGTAGCCGGCCAGAAGCCAGACCAGTGTCTCTTTTTCAAAATTAAAAAGAGTCGCGAGGCCTGAATGGGCGACCCAGCGTCCCCCAATGACGGACAGGAACAGCAACGCGATCCCAATAAAAGAAACCTCGCCCACTTTCTCCGGCCGGAATTTCTGTAGGTAGTAGCCCATCAAAAAGGCGATCGGGATCGTCATGGCCAGCGTGAAGCTGCCCCAGGGATTATGATAGAGCGCGTTGACGACGGCCAGGCCCAGCCCGGCGAGCGCGACGATCACGATGAAGAGCACCGCGATCGTGGTGGCGATGCCGGTCAGCGGCCCGATCTCGTCTTTCGCGATCTGGGGAAGCGAGCGGCCGTTGCGGCGCATTGAGGCGACAAGAATGATGAAGTCCTGAACCGCGCCGGCCAGTACCGCGCCGATCACAAGCCACAGAAATCCGGGCAGGTATCCGAACTGGGCCGCGAGGACCGGCCCGAGCAGCGGGCCGGCGCCGGCGATCGCCGCGAAGTGGTGGCCGAAGAGGATGAAGCGGTTGGTGGGTTGGAAATTTTTATCGTCGCGGAGGCGGTGGGCTGGCGTGATCCGCCGGTCGTCCAGATTGACGACGCGGGTTTTCAGGAACCGGCCGTAAAAGCGGATCGCCAAAACATAAAAGCAGGCCGCGGCCACGACGAGCCAAAGCGCGTTGACCTCTTCAGCGGGATTCAATAAGCCGGTGACGATTGCAAAGGCCGCGGCGCACAGAACCGCCAGCATCGTCCAGCCGATATTTTTAAGCAGCTCCATCCAGTCCCTCCCGGAATCAGAACGGATTTATTATAGTGATCCCTCGGGAGGGCGTCAAGAAAAGGGTTTGGAGTCCTTTGACAAGGACATCGCCCAATGATAGGTTAACCCTATGCCGGCCATAAAAAAAGCCCTGATCATCTTCGCGAAGGTTCCGAAGCCGGGGCAGGTGAAGACACGGCTCCAGCCCGACCTGCCGCCGGACGCATCCGCTCGGCTTTATCTCGCGTTTATACTGGACATATTGAACGCCACGGCCTCGTTGAAAGGGGTGACGCGTATGTTGGGTTGCGATTCATCCAGGCGGGATCCTTTTTTCATGGGACTTGCCGAGCGACACGGTTTAGATTTGATCGATCAAACGGGGAAAGACCTCGGGGTTCGGATGCAAAGCGCCATCGCGGAGGCCTACCGGTTGGGTTTCGATCAGGCAGTGATCATCGGGACGGACATTCCGACCCTTCCGGTGGGTTATATTCAAGAGGCCTTCAAGCTTTTAAAGAGATATTCTCTGGTGTTGGGTCCCGGCACCGATGGGGGATATTATCTCGTCGGCTGTTCCGGATCGGTTCCGCCGATCTTCGACGGCGTCGCTTGGGGCACGGAGCGGGTTCTAACCCAGACGCTTCAGCGAATCGCCGAAAGCAATCTCAACGCGGCGCTTCTTCCCTTCTGGTACGATGTGGATACGATTCAGGATGTTCGCTGGCTTTCGGAACATCTGAGTTATCTTGAACGCCGTGCGGGGAAACCGGTGGCTTCCGAGACCGCCCGCGTCCTCAAGACGTTGAAGCTGGGCGGTCCGTGAGGCCCAAATTTCCTTGCGGCTCTCGGCGGGATTGTGGTATAAGGTAGGCGGACGGCGGCGTACCCAAGTGGCTAAGGGAGCAGTCTGCAAAACTGCGATGCGGCGGTTCAAACCCGCCCGCCGCCTGAAAATTTTCCGCCAGGAAAATTTTCCCCCATTTTACCATTCACCATTTACTTTATTGGCGGAAAATTTTAGTGAATCGTAAATGGTAAATAGTAAATGAGGTTCTACCACCCCTTTAACACCATCCGCAACTTTTCGACATCCTTCTCGTCGCACCAGGCATAGGCCGAATAGCGGGCTTCAAATCCCATCGCATCAACGGCGTGCAGGTTGATTCCCTCCTGCGCGATCCGGTCGAGCGTGTCGGCCAGGGCGCCGGCCCGATCCTCTCCGCTCATATGAAAGCAGCTCCCCTCGCGAAAGACCCAACCGGCATCTCGGGCCACGTTTCTGAAGGCCGGTGGATCCCACGGGATGGCGATGATCTCGGCATTACCTCGGCCGGTTCCAAAACTCCAGACCGCGTGCAGATTGATCTGATGCTCCGACATCTGTTTTGAGAACCGGGCCAATTGCCCCGGCCGGTCTTCGGTGGATATCACAAAATAGGTTTTCCGTGCGATGTCCATTGCGGGCTCCGTTGATGGTTGAGTGAAGCGGTCATGGATGGCGGACCGCAGAGTCGGTCAGGTGAAAATCCCTGTTAAGATACCGAATTCGTGTAGAAAAGGCAAGCGCCGTTTTGGGCGGAAGACCGATGCGGAGGGGAAACGGTCCGATTTTTAATGGGCGTGAATACGAGTCGAGGAACGAAAGGCGTCCGCTGCGCTCCAAACGGCCAGCGCCGCCAGAAGCGCGAGCAGCAGAAAGTGCGGCATGGAACCGTCCGTAAAAACGCTTGATAGAACGGATCGGCGACGGAGCATGCCGCTTGCGATCAGCGTCCCGATCAGAAACGCCGCCCCCTTCATCCAATGATGGTTAAGCCATTGTCCCGTCCCGGGGAGGACGGCCGAGAGAGCGGCCGCGATCCAGCGCTGTTTCATGATTCGTCTCCTTCGCGATTTGGGAAACCGATGTTCCTGCCGTCGGGACTCCGTTAAATTCGGGAATCCGAGGTCGCCATGACGAGACGGACGCCGGGGTACATCTGACGGAGTTTTAACTGAATCTCATTCGTGTAGGTTTTCAGCAGGGCCGGCGTGGCGGTTTCACTCTTGACCGAAATCATGGTTGTGAGAAAAGTTGATTTAATCGCCTCATTCAGATCCGGGTCCGATTGAGGAGAAAAAAGGGAGAGCACCTGATAATTCAAGCGGGCGGTTCGAAGGGCGTCCAAGGCCTGTTCGGGAGAGTCATGAAATTTTTTCTCCGCCATGGCCAGCCGGTCTTGTATGTCCAGAATCACAAGTTGCTCCAGCCCGATGAGGATTCCCGCCTGGTCCCTCTTGTCCACGGCCGCCAACGCCTGTCGGGCCGGATTGAAATTGAATTTCTGTTCCAGGGCGGCTCCATAAGGTTGAAGTGCGGACAGTTCATTATGGAGTTCCCGGGTATCCTGATTCTGATGGAGCTGAAACAAGGAAAGGTAGAGTTGGGGACCGGCCGTCGGCCTTAATGAATGGCTGTTTTTCACCGCAGCAAACATTAATACAAGAGATGCGGCGATCAGAACCAAGGTGGACCCTATAACCGTCGGACGGGACTTTTGCTGATTCATGTCTGTCGGGTTCATGGCAGCTCCTGCATAAGGGGTTTAAAAAATTCCATCTATTACTATTTTACCGCAAAATTCCAGATCGTCAACCCCGGGCTCACGAAAATAAGCACGAGTATTTGTTTATAATACAATGGGTTGTGTGACTCTCCGATTTGTTTGGGGTGGTTCAAATTAAAATGTTGTGCTTGACAGTCTCCAGGCCGCTCAGTCATAATGACCCATGGAAATGCGGTCTCCGATTGGGGCCTATGACAAACAAACGACAGCACAAGCGTGTCACAATTAAGTCGGTCGGGGATATTTTTTGTGTGGATGACAACCGCCGGTTCAAGGCGTTTGTCGGCGGCATCAGCCGCGGCGGATTGGAGATCTATTCGCAAGAGACGGTCAATCGCGACTGCCGGCTCAAGATCAGCCTGTCGTTTTTGGACAAGGACGGAAAACCGACGGTGGAAAACCTGACGGGGCAAGTTCGTTGGTGCGCGCCGTTTCAAGAGGCCTATATTGCCGGCATTCAATTTGACGTGCTGGTGGATGAAGATACCAGCCCGGCCCTTGCGGACTACATCGAAAATGCGGAACGGTACTTTGCGTAAAATTCAGGGGGTCGTGAGTGGAAAGACTGAAGGGAGAAGAGCACAGTAAAGACGTCATGCATGCCGTGATGTCCACGCGAGGCCCGTTTATCGTCTGTCATGCCTGTTACTCGACCTTGAAAGAGGATGCCAAGCTGGACCCGCGCGATCGTGCCGTATCGGACTCCGTCTCGGACGAATTCTGCGTCAATTGTTACGACCGGAACAAGATCCTGATCGATGACCTTGCCGGTAGCACGGAATGACCATGGATGAAGAGGAAATAGAACTTCCGATTCTGCCGCCCGCCTTACCGGGTCCGGATTGTCCATTTTGCGGCGAGCCCACCTTGAGCATTGACGGCGACTTCATCTGTCTGGATTGTAACGGCGGAAGCTACGGTCCGGAAACCGGTTAAACTCGGAAACACGATCGCTCACAAGAAGTCCCCGCGCTGGACCAAGCAATTCTTCCCAAACCGCAGCACGATTGAACCATGTCAAAGACGAAAAAAACAGTTTCTCTCCTATCCGCCGTTGTTTTTCTATTGACGGCCTGTGCGACGTCCTCCCCTCGGCCGACTCCATCCGCTCCCGCATCGGAATCCGAACGACGGCCGCCGGACCGGGGCAAGGAACTTGGAAAAGAGTTTTTAGTGGAAGCCCGAAAACAGTATCGATTCGTCAAAGATCAGACGGTGGTGGAGGCCGTCCGTACCGTGGGCCGTCGCCTGGTGACGGCGGCCGGCGGGAATCCGGACGCGTTTCATTTCTTCGTGGTGAACGAAATTCAACCGAATGCGTTTGCCATTCCGGGGGGATATATTTTCATATTTGACGGGCTGCTGGCCAAGTTGCGTTCCGAGGAGGAACTGGCGGGCGTTCTGGCGCATGAGATCGGTCACGTGACCCACAACCATTTTTTTAAAGAGGACCCGAAAATCACGGCGATGAGTCTGGCCACCATCGCGGCGATCCTTTTGTCGAGGGGGAGCGGAGCCGCCGCCAGCATCGCCATGGCGACCACGATCTCGGCCCAGCTCCAATTCAGCCGCGAAAATGAAGAAGAAGCGGACGCATCGGCCGTTCAGTATCTCCAACGGGCCGGGTATGATCCCGCGGGGCTTCTGAATTTTTTTAAGACGCTGTTGACCTATGAAAATATCAATCGCGTTGAGATTCCGGCCTACCTTTCGACTCACCCGGCTCTGGAGGATCGAGTTCATCTTGTGGAGCTTCGCCTATCCCGTTCGGAGACCATCGTCCCGTCCTCCCTTCGCAAGGGTGTGGACTGGGAACGTGTGCAGACCGTCATCCGGGCCAGAACCCAGGCATGGGAGGAGGCCGCTCAATTGTTTCCGGAACGGCAACGGGGGACCGTTCGGGATGAACGATATCATTATCTGGCCGGATTGGCTTATCTAACCACGGATCGCGTGGCCCAGGCCATGGGCGAGTATCGGGAGGCCCTGACGTTATCTCCTGATAATCCGGTTTACCATGCGGATCTGGCGATGGCTTATTTGAAAAGCCAGGATGTGGACAGGGCCAGAGCCGAGGCCAACGAGAGCCTGAAGCGATCGGTGGCGGGCGAGGAACTGCCGTCCGCGCATCTCGTTCTCGGAATGTTGGAGGAGCATGCCGGCCGATTGGATGAGGCCCTTCTCGAATACAAAGAGGTTATCCGGAGGGATCCGGAACATGCCTTCGCCCACTATCATGCCGGACAGGTTTATTTCAAGACCGGGAAGACGCTGGAAGGCGCCTATCATACGGGACGTTATCTTCGGCTCAATATGGAGCCGGAAGCGGCGCTCCGCGAATTCAAGCGGGCCAAGGAGCTTGCTTCCAACAACAACGAACTTGCACAAACAATCCAGGAACAGATTGATCAAATCATTGCGGATGGGATCTAAGACGCAACCGTTCCTTATACTTGACACAACTGACCGTGGCAATTAAAGTAACCGTATGTTTTAGTAGGGGCGTACGGCCGTACGCCCCTACTGTTTAAAATGAAAATGCCGGGGTGGTGGAATGGTAGACACAAGGGACTTAAAATCCCTCGCGCAGAAACGCGCGTGACGGTTCGAGTCCGTCCTCCGGCATATCCCATGGCTGAACGATGTTTTATCCAGGCATGCATCCGATTCTGCAAGAATGAAAACGAGGGTATTTGCTTGAGTTATCGAGTTCTTGCCTTGACAAGACCTGTCCGATAAGATACATTCAGAAATACACTAGTAGACAAAAATATTATCAAGGTTGGAAGGTGCGGGGCTTCCGAGTCGAAAGATGGGTTGGTTTTCAAAGAAAAAGCGCAAGGTTTTGGTCCTTGGACTGGATTGTGCCACGCCAGAACTGGTTTTTGATCGCTGGCTGAAGGATCTTCCCAACATCAAGAGTCTCGTTGATCGCAGCGTTTACGGCGAAATGAAAAGCTGCGACCCGCCGATCACCGTTCCGGCCTGGGCCTCAATGATGTCCAGCAAGAATCCGGGCCGTCTGGGTATTTACGGTTTCCGGAACCGCGCCGATTACTCTTACGACAAATTGACGATGGCCAACTCCACCTCGGTCAAAGAAGACAGGGTCTGGGATATTCTCTCCCGCGCCGGAAAACAGGTGGCCTTGATCGGGGTTCCCCAGACCTATCCCCCCAAGCCCGTCAACGGCCATATGGTCACCTGCTTTCTCACCCCCGATATCCAAAGCCACTTCACCCATCCGGCCGAGTTTCGGAACGAAGTCCAAAAAGTGGTGGGCGAGTATATCCTCGACGTTAAAGATTTTCGGACAGAAAATAAAGAGGCAATCCTCCGTCAGATCTATGAGATGACCGAGAAGCGTTTCAAACTGGCCCGGCATATGCTCAAAAACAAACCGTGGGATTATTTCATGATGGTCGAGATGGGTGTGGACCGGATTCATCACGGCTTCTGGAAATACATGGATACGACCCATCGGAAATACGAGGCCGGCAATCCGTTCGAGAACGCCATCTATGACTATTACCGGTATATCGACCGTGAAATCGGCGAGATTCTTTCCCTGGTTGATTCCGATACGGTGGTTTTCCTGGTCTCGGATCACGGGGCGAAGAAGATGGAGGGCGGGATCTGCATCAACGAATGGTTTCGACGGGAAGGCTATCTGAAACTGGCGCAGGATCCCGCGGGC
>JACQHO010000133.1 GCA_016198945.1 Nitrospirota bacterium
GATGTACTATTCGGGCAAGACGTATCAATTGGAGCCCGTCGCTCACCCGTCTTTTATCGAGGGCCGGGTCGGAAAGGTCGTGATCGGGGGCCGCGACGCCGGTCTGATCGGCGAGCTCCATCCGCGGGTCCTTGAGAATTGGCAGATCGCGATGCCCTGCGCCGTTTTTGATCTGGCATTGGATCTTCTCGCGGAATCGTCGTAGACAGGCATTCATCTAAACCAGAAGGAGATGACCTATGATTAGAAAAATCGTTGCGGTCGGGTTTATGTTGAGCATTCTGATGGCCGGAGAGTCGCAAATCTCGTCGGCGGACTCACCCAAGGAGTTCACTCTTGTCGCCATGGTGGAAGGAGGCGCCAAGATATGGAGCCCCGCCACCCTGACGATTTCCAAAGGCGAATCGGTCAAACTGATGCTGAAAAACACGACGGATGCCGAGCACGGTTTTTCGATTGATGAGTTGAATGTCAAAGAGGTGATTCCGGCCGGAGGGACGAAGGAAATAACGGTGAAGGCGGATTCGGCCGGCGCACTGCGCTACTACTGCCACCTCCATAAGGCGCATGTGGGCGGGCAGCTTCTGGTTCAGTAAAGAAGAATAAGACTGTCTGGGAACAGATTTGCCTGCATGCTGCGGGCCTGCACTCGGCGGGCTTGTGCTTGGCATTTCGCAACCGGGTATTGCAGCCGATGCGTCGCAGTAGTCGGCCGCACTTCACCGACTACAGGCAGACATGAAATCTGTCCCAACCCGCTAGGCCGCCGCCAGTTTGGACTTGGCCGTTTCCGCGATCTTTGCAAACCCCTGTGGATCCGTAATTGCGAGGTCGGCCAGAACTTTTCGATCCAGCCCGATGCCGGCCTTCTTTAATCCCGAAATGAATTTCGAGTAAGAAAGCCCATGGGTGGATACGGCGGCATTGATCCGCACGATCCAGAGCCGGCGAAAATCCCGCTTCTTCTGCCGACGGTCCCGGTAGGCATACTGCCGGCCTTTGTCCACCAGCTCGGTCGCGGTGCGAAAGAGCCGGTGTTTCCCGCCGAAAAACCCCTTGGCCAGTTTCAGCCGGTCTTTGCGGCGGGCTCGTGTTTTAGGACCTCCTTTTGCGCGTGGCATACGTCACTCCTTCTCCTATTATATCGGGGGGCCGCACTTCCGAACCCCCGCGCTCGCACCGGCGAAGCCGGACGCTCGCTTATTGTCTATCTCAGGCGTAGGGCAACAATCGCTTAATGCTCTGTTGATCGGCCTTCGATACCCGTCCGGAGGCTTTTAGGCGCCGCTTCCGGGACCGGTTTTTGTGGGTGAGCAGATGGCTTCTTCCGCTCTGTTTGTGTTTGACCTTTCCGGTTCCGGTCTTCTTAAACCGCTTGGCCACTCCTTTATGTGACTTCATCTTCGGCATTCGATCGTTTCCTTTTAAGCGGTTTGAGGTTTGGGTGACAGTATCAAAATCATGTTGCGTCCTTCCAGCCGAGGATGCTGCTCGATCACGCCGATATCGTTGACCGCCTCGATCACCTTGGCCAGGGTCGCTTTCCCGGCGTCCAGATAAGCCATCTCCCGACCCCGGAACATCATCGTCACTTTGACCTTGTCGCTGGCCTGCAAAAATTCACGGATATGACGGGTCTTAAAATCCAGGTCGTGCTTATCCGTGTGAGGCCGCAACTTGATCTCCTTCACATGCGTCGTTTTCTGGTGTTGTTTCATCGCATGTTGTTTCTTATTCTGCTCGTACTTGAACTTTCCGTAGTCCATGATACGGCAGACGGGCGGTTGAGACGTCGGGGCCACTTCCACCAGATCGAGCCCCAACTCGGCCGCCTTGGCGATGGCATCCCGGGTGGGCAGAACCCCCAGTTGTTCGGCGTCGGGGCCGATGACCCTGACTTCTCGAACCCGGATTTCGTTATTGACACGCTGTTTGACCGCGATAGGGAATTCCTCCTTCCAAGGTTAATATCCGATGGGTTCGAATCCCACGGATGCACGTTTGATTAGGTCGATTTATTCAGAACCTCGTTGTTGATCCTCTCGATGAAGGAGGGGATCTCCAGTTCACCGATATTTTCTCCGTTTCGCTTCCGGACCGAGAGTTTTTGCCCCTGGACCTCCCGTGCGCCGAGGACGACCATGTACGGGGTTTTGGCCTTTTCGGCCTCCCGGATCTTCAGCCCGACCTTCTCATTGCGCAGATCGGTCTCGACCCTGAAACCGGCCCGGATCAATGCCCCGGCGACGTCCTGAGCGTAGGCATGCTGCTGATCCGTGATCGGCAGGACCTTCACCTGGACGGGCGCCAGCCAGAGCGGGAAGGCCCCGGCATAATGCTCGATCAGCACGCCGAAGAACCGCTCGATCGAGCCCATCAGCGCGCGATGGATCATGATGGGTTGATGTTCCTTCCCGTCCTCGCCGATATAGGACAGATTGAATCGTTCCGGTAGATTGAAATCCACCTGCACGGTCGTGCATTGCCAGGCGCGTCCCAGCACGTCCTTGATTTTCAGATCAATCTTGGGGCCGTAGAAGACCCCTTCGCCGGGGTCGATCCGGTAGGCCATGTCCTTGGTCTTGAGCGCCGATTCCAGCGCGGCGGTGGCGCGTTCCCAGTGTTCAGTCGAGCCGACTGATTTTTCAGGACGGGTCGAGACATAGATCTCGTAGTCATCGAACCCGAAGGTCTTCAGCGTGAAGACGGTCAGATCCAGGACCTTCAGAATTTCCTGTTCGATCTGATCCGGACGGCAGAACAGATGGGCGTCATCCTGAGTAAAACCGCGAACCCGGAGCAGCCCGTGAAGAACGCCGGAACGCTCGTAACGGTAGACGGTTCCCAACTCCGCGAACCGGAGCGGCAGGTCCCGATAGCTTCGCAAATGGGTTTTGTAGATCATGATATGGAAGGGGCAGTTCATCGGCTTGAGTTCGTAATCAATTCCGTCAATGGACATCGGGGCGTACATGTTCTCACGATAGAAATCCAGATGGCCGCTCCGCTTCCAGAGATCCAGCCGGGCGATATGCGGGGAGCAGACGAAATCGTAGCCGTGACGGAGGTGCTGCTCCCGCCAGAAGTCCTCGATCAACTTTCGGATGAGCGCGCCCTTGGGATGCCAGATCACCAGTCCCGGTCCGATCTCGTCCATGACGTTGTACAAGTCGAGATCTTTTCCAAGGCGGCGATGATCGCGCCGCTTGATCTCTTCAAGCCGTTTGAGGTGGGCGTCCAGCGCCTCCTGCGTGGGAAAGGAGGTGCCGTAAATGCGCTGAAGCATCGGGTTCCGCTCATCCCCGCGCCAGTACGCCCCCGCGGCCGTCAGCAGTTTAAAGGCCGCGACATGCCGGGTCGAAAAGACGTGAGGCCCGCGGCAGAGGTCGGTGAACGGGCCCTGCTCGTACACCGTGACGATCTCGTCCTCCGGCAACTCCCGGATCAATTCCAGTTTATACGTTTCTCCCTGTTCCTCGAAAAAACGGAGCGCGTCCTGCTTTGAAAGCACCTTCCGTTTAAAGACGTGATGGTCGGCCGCGATCTTCTTCATCCGTTGCTCGATCTTTTCAAGATCCTCGGGTGTAAACGGTCGTCCGAGATCGAAATCGTAATAGAATCCATCTTCGATCGGCGGCCCGATGGCCAGTTTGACGTTCGGAAAAAGTTCCTTCACGGCCTGGGCCATGATATGGGCGCTGCTGTGGCGGTAGATCTCCTGTCCTTCCGGCGATGAGAAAAAGACCGGCTCAACCGCGACACTGTCCGCAGCCAAAGGGACGTCCGACAGCCGCTGGCCAAGACCCATGAGAGCGCCGTTGATCTTGAAGGCCACGGGCGTTTCCTTCCAGGACGGCTTGGCCTGGTCCAGCAGGTCGGACAGCAGGCCGTCCTTCGCGAACGGCCGTTCCGTCCCATCCGGAAATCGGATGGTGATTGATTTGGAGGGCGTCATGATTATTTTACCGGCCATGATAAACGGTAAAGGCATCGCTCCGATCCGGTGATGTGTGTGTTCGAGTCGGGGTCAGAATGATGACTCGTCCAGTAACATGATCACACATTCCGTTCGTTTTGATGCCTTTCCATCCGCTGATATATTATTGATTGATAGATAAGACAATGGTAGGCACGGGCGGTCTTGAACCGCCGACCTCTACCGTGTCAAGGTAGCGCTCTACCCCTGAGCTACGCGCCTATAAATTGGAAGCATCTTAATATAAACTGCTTGATTTGTCAACCAAATAGGCTTGGGTGGAGGAGAGCTATTTTATCGCGGTTTTGAGTTCCTTGCCGGCCGAAAATTTTGGGGCGCGACAGGCCGGAATCTTAATCACGTCTCCGGTCTTGGGATTACGGCCGACCCGCGCTTTCCTTTTTGTGACGGAAAATGTTCCAAAACCGATCAGGCTGACCTTTTGTCCCTTTTTAAGGGCGGCGGTGATTCCTTCCAGCGCGGCATTCAGCGCGTCTCCGGCCGCCACCTTACTGATGCCGGCATTTCCGGAAATTTTCTCGATCAGTTCCAGCTTGGTCATGGAAAAAATCTCCCGCCTTTTCAATCCGGAATGATATCGTCCGTTGTGGAATTGACGATGAGCCGTTGATCTTTGGTCCCTTGCGCAAGCGATTACACGATGAACGGCGGGTGGATGAAAACCGCAGGACCGGGCAACCCGTGTCAAGCGCGTGGGTAAAATACCAATTCGATCCGGTGTTGTCAAGCGGAAACTGCCGGGTTTATCCGGGGGCGTTTTTTCGGACGCGAATCTTCAACTCTTTGATTTTCTTCCGGAGGGTGTTTCGGTTCATTCCAAGCAGATGGGCGGCCTGGACCTGATTCCCGTTCGTTTCGTTCAGCGTGATCGTGATCAAGGGGCGTTCGATTTCCCGAAGCAGGATCGAATAGAGATTGCGGCCTCCGGAGGCCTTCATCTGCTTGACGAAACCCAGGAGGCGGTGTTCCATGAACTCTTCCAGGGCCAGATCCATGGTCCTTTTCTGAGGAGCCGGTTTGGTATGGGACGGTGCAACGACGGATGAAACAGACATCGGGAACCCTGGATGAGAAAAGCGGTTGCGCGTATCGGTTATGGTTGCGGCCGGTGGATGGACGACCGATGCAGGGCTCTGTTTATCACAATGATCAAGGCCTGTCAATAAAATTATTCGGCGCGCTTGAGCGTTAAAGTGCGATCCGGGGAAACGTCCGCCTCGATCGTGTCGCCTTCCCTAAAATCCCCCTGGAGCAACCGGAGGGCCAGGGGATTCAGAATATCGCGCTGAATGATTCGCTTCAAGGGCCGGGCGCCGTAAATGGGATCATATCCCTCCCGGGCCAAATATTGCTTGGCCCGATCCGTCAGCGCGAGCGCGAGTTTCTTTTCGGCCAATCGGGTCTTGAGGTTTTTCATCTGGATCTCGATGATCGAGATCAGTTCCGGCAATTCCAAAGGGTGGAAAATCACGATGTCGTCGATTCGGTTTAGAAACTCCGGCCGGAACTGGGCGCGCAACGCCGCCAGGACGCTTTTCCGCATCTCCTCCTCGTCCCGGGTTCCGATGTCCTGAATCTGCTGACTTCCGATGTTGGAGGTCATGATGACCACGGTATTCTTGAAATCCACCGTGCGGCCCTGTCCGTCCGTCAGGCGGCCGTCGTCCAGCAACTGCAGCAGGATATTGAACACCTCCGGATGGGCTTTTTCAATCTCGTCAAAAAGAACAATGGCGTACGGTTTGCGCCGTACGGCCTCGGTGAGCTGTCCGCCTTCTTCATAGCCCACATAACCCGGCGGGGCCCCGATCAGTCTCGACACGGCATGTTTTTCCATGTACTCGGACATATCGATTCGGACCAGGGCCTGTTCATCGTCAAACAGGAATTCAGCCAGGGCGCGCGCCATCTCGGTTTTCCCGACGCCGGTGGGCCCCATGAAAATAAACGATCCCATGGGACGGTTCGGTTCCTGGATGCCGGCCCGGCTCCGTCGGACCGCATGGGCGACGGCCGTGATGGCCTCCTCCTGGCCGACGACCCGTTCCTTGAGCCGAAGCTCCATCTTGACCAGCTTCTGTAGTTCGCCTTCCAGCATCCGGTTGAGAGGAATGCCCGTCCATTTCGAGACGATCTCGGCGATGTCTTCCTCATCCACCTCTTCCTTCAACATTTTTTGTCGGGACTGGAGATCCTGCAGTCGGCGGTTTTCGGACTCCAGTTGCTTTCCAAGGTCGATCAGCCGGCCGTATCGGAGCTCGGCCGCGCGGCCGAGATTTCCCTCCCGCTCGGCCTTGTCCGCCTCAATCCGGGCCCGCTCGATTTCTTCCTTGGCGCTTCGTATTTTCCGAATGGACTCTTTTTCGGCTTCCCATTGCAGCCGCAGCCGGTTTCGGTCTTCTTGAAGATGGGCGATCTCCCGGTCGATCTTGGCCTGGCGATCCCCGGAGGCGGGGTCCTTTTCCTTCTTCATCGCCTCCTTTTCGATCTCGAGCTGGCGGATGCGGCGTTCCATTTCATCCAGCTCGGTGGGCATGCTGTCGATCTCCATCCGGAGACGGGAGGCCGCTTCATCGATGAGGTCGATGGCCTTGTCGGGGAGCTGGCGATCACTCAGGTGCCGCCGGCTCAGGGTGACCGCGGCCAAGAGGGCGCCGTCTTTGATGCGCACCCCGTGATGGACCTCGTAGCGCTCCTTGAGTCCGCGCAGGATGGCCAGCGCATCCTCCACGCTGGGCTCGCCCACGAAGATGGGCTGGAAGCGGCGCTCCAGGGCCTTGTCC